>CAMZIP010000027.1 GCA_947307265.1 uncultured Bacteroidales bacterium
TCGCACGCACCGTGTATGAGGATGCCCGCACTTCGGGCAACTGGTTCGTGGTGAGTTCGATGGGACGCAGCGCGGGACACCTGGCAATGGGCATCGGCACGGCCTGCCGCTATCCGATGATCATCATTCCGGAGATGTTCGACCGCGTGGAAGTAACCGTGGACCGCATCATCCGCCTGGCTCTCTCGACTATCATCAAGCGAATGTCAAAGGGCATCGATTACGGCGCCGTGATGATTTCGGAAGGCGTTTTCCACCGCATCGACCAGGAAGAACTCAAGCCTTACGGCGTGCACTTCACGCTCGACGCGCACGGCCATATCGAACTTGGCAAGATATCAAAGGCGCTCCTCTTCAACGAGATTCTCGAGAGCGAACTGAAGCGTCTCAACCTCAAGGTCCGCACCCGTCCGGTAGATATCGGATACGACATCCGCTGCCAGGAACCGGTCGCCTATGACCTGTCCTACTGCACACAGCTGGGTTACGGCGTATTCGACCTCTATACGAAGGGTTTCACGGGCTGTATGGTCTATGTAGATGCGCTCGGCTCGGTCCGTCCGCTTCAGTTCTCAGACCTGGTCGATCCCAAGACGGGCAAGATTCCGCCCAGGTGCGTGGACGTACACGGCGACCGCGTGCGCGGCATCTACCGCCATATGATGGACTTCATCACGCCGGATGATTACGATGCGGCAGGCGCATTTATCGACGATCCCGCATATTACGATTTCTATAAGATTCTCGACTGGAAACGATGACACTTTCCGCACGCGAAATAAAAGACATCCGCGCCCTGGGGCAGAAGAAATACCGCCAGGAAAGGGGTCTTTTTACCGTGGAGGGCACCAAACTGGTGGAGGAAGCCCTGCAGTCCGACTTCGAAGTGGTGGCGGTCTATCGCACCGAAGATATCGGCGAATCTGCGATGCAGCGCATTACGATGCAGACCTCGCCCACTCCGGCGCTTGCCGTCGTACGGATGAAGGAACAGGACTGGACGCTTCCCGCTTCCGGGCTGGTGCTCGCACTCGATTCGCTTCGCAATCCGGGCAACGTAGGCACCATCATCCGTCTGGCCGAATGGTTCGGCATTGATACGGTGCTGCTCTCGCCCGATTGCGTGGAACTTTACAACCCGAAGACGGTGCAGGCCACGATGGGTTCCATTTTCCGCGTGCGGTGCATATACACCCCGCTTCCGGAGGCTCTGGAAAAGATGAAAGCCTCTGGTATGCAGGTGTTCGGCACGTTCCTCGAAGGAAATGACATCTATGCCGCCAAACTGCCCTCGGACGCAGTCATCGTACTCGGCTCGGAGGCCGACGGCATCTCTCCGGAGGTAGCGCGCCACTGCAGCGGCAAGCTCAACATACCTTCATTTGCCGCAGGCGGACGCGGGCCCGAATCGCTCAACGTAGCCATTGCCGCAGCCATAACCTGCAGCGAATTCAGACGCACAAGATGAGAAAAGTACTGATCATACTGCTCGTAGTGATTGCAGCCGCATCCTGCTCGACCACCCGCCGCATTCCGGACGGTCAGGCCCGCCTTGAAGAAAACAAGATCAAGGTGCTGGGTGACGAGCCGGACGCATCGCTTCTTACTCCGTATCTCAAGCAGAAACCCAACGATTACCTCATCGGCAAATGGAATCCTTTCATCGGCGTCTATAATCTGAGTTCCGGCAAGGGCACCAAGTGGGATAATTTCTGCGAAAAACTTGGCGTCGCTCCGGTCATCTACGACTCTTCTCTCGTCGAACCCAGTTGCAAGAGCGTTATCCGACGTCTCGAATACCTGGGATGGTACGGTTCCGAAGTGAACGCCGAGACCACCATCAAGAAAAAGAAGGCCAAGGTCACATATACCGTCGAACCGGGCTGGCAGTACACGCTGCGCAACGTCAATTACCTGACGCCCAACCGCGAACTGACTTCAATCGTGGTAGCCGATTCTACACGCTACACCATTCATCCGGGAGATGTCCTCTCCCAGCAGAGCATCGAGGCCGAGGCCGACCGAATGGCGACGATGCTCCGGAACCGCGGCTATTACGGTCTGACGAGCAACCATTTCTTCTGCGTGGCAGATACCACCATCGGCGGCGGACAGGCCGACCTGGTACTCCGTATCGCCGAGCATACGCGAAACGAGACCGAGAAGGCTGACAAGCCGCTGGTGCGTTACCGTTTCGGCAAGGTGGAAGTGGTTCAGCAGCCGCCTCTCAAAGTCAACGAGAGGACCATCAAATCGCTCAACCGCATCCGCGAAGGCAGCCTTTACCGCGAGGCGATAGTCAACTATACCTACCAGAGATTCTCCGGCATCAGCATCTTCAATACGGTCAATATCCAGCTGCAGGAGAGCGAAACCGATTCGGCTACGGTGGACTGCAAAATCCTGCTCACGCCGTCCAAACTGCACAGCCTCAAACTCAACCTCGAAGGTTCGGTCAACTCCACGGGCCTGTTCGGCGTGACGCCGTCCATCTCGTATATGCACCGCAACCTGTTCGGAGGAGGCGAAGTATTGTCGCTCGGACTCCGAGGCAATTTCCAGTTCAAGGTCGACGAGGATACCCAGTCCAATGAACTCGCAGTCAATACGACGCTCCAGATTCCGAGATTCATCGGCCTGCCAGACAGCATATTCAACAGCACCACTCCGCAGACGCAGATCGAAGCTACGTTCAACTATCAGAACCGCCCCGAATATACCCGCACGATTCTTTCTACGACCTACGGCTATTCCTGGTCGGTGAGGCGCCGCTTCAATTATCAGGTAATGCCGCTGAAACTCAATTTCGTGCGCATTTTCGATATGTCGGAGAGTTTCTACGAAAAACTGAAGGATCCGTACCTGCAGAACGCATACAGCAACCACTTCGATATGGGAACTGGCGCCTCGTTCTATTACACTACGGTACCGGCCATCAATCCGAAGACCACGTACTTCTACCTCCGTGCGGGAGTGGATGTGGCAGGCAATGTGCTGAGCCTGTTCAACCCGATAATGAACAAGGATGATATGGGACACTCGACCGTCTTCGGCATTCCCTACTCCCAGTACGTGCGAGGCGAGGTCTCGGCTGTGCAGACGTTCCGCTTCGGCCCGAAAAACGATGAAGCCATCGCACTCAGGCTGCTTGCAGGCGCGGGATATGCTTACGGCAATTCGACTTCCCTGCCGTTCGAGCAGTTCTTCTATGCCGGCGGTTCCAACAGTATGCGCGGCTGGCTGGCACGCAGCGTAGGACCTGGAGGCGCACCTATGGATACGACATTCTCCATTGCCAACCAGGCCGGTGATATGCACCTGGAGGCCAACGTCGAGTACCGTTTTCCGATGATATGGAAACTGCAGGGCGCCATCTTCGCCGATGCCGGCAACGTCTATAAACTTCGCCGTACAGATGAGGATGACGAGAGAGCCGTATTCGACATCAAGACCTTCCTGAAGTATACGGCGCTCAACTGGGGTGTCGGCATCCGCCTCGACCTCGACCTGCTGCTGGTCCGCCTGGATATGGGCTTCAAGCTGTACAATCCGCGCACGCTGGAATGGCACGACCCGTCCTACTGGTTCAGCAAAGACGGATTTGCAATCCATTTCGGTATCGGATATCCGTTCTAAAAGAATTCTCAAATAATCATAGATAAAGCGACTTTTTAACGAGTCGCTTTATTCATTTTATGCAATAAAATGCCTATATTTGTAGGTTAAGTAAAAACCGAAATGGCAAAAATATCGAAATCGGCGGCAAAAGAACGTATCGTCCTGCTACGCAAAGAGTTGGAGCGATACAACTATCAGTACTACGTGCTGAATGCTCCCGCCATATCCGATTTCGAGTTTGACCTGCTTATGCAGGAACTGCAGGGCCTGGAAAAAATGTTCCCCGACCTGCAGACGGCCGACTCTCCCACCCAGCACGTGGGCAGCGACATCGCAGAGAACCCCGAAACCGGCACGGGCAGCGCACCGGAGGGCAAATTCGTACAGGTGGCGCACCGCTATCCGATGATGTCCCTGGGCAACACCTACAGCCTCGAAGAGATGCGCGAGTTTGACGCCCGCATCGCAAAGGCCGTTGACAAGCCGTACAACTACTCCTGCGAACTGAAATTTGACGGCGTAGCCATCTGCCTTACCTACCGGAACGGCAAACTGCTGCACGCCCTTACCCGCGGAGACGGAGCCAAGGGCGACGACGTAACCCGCAACGTGGTCAACATTCCAGCCATTCCGCACGAACTCAAGGGCGAAGGATTTCCTTCGGAATTCGAGATCCGCGGCGAAATATATTTGCCGTTCGAGGATTTCGAGCGTCTCAACCGCGAACGCGACGAGGTCGGTGACGCACCGTTTGCCAATCCCCGCAATGCGGCCTCCGGCAGCCTCAAACTCCAGCGTCCCGAAGAGATGCGCGAGCGTGGCCTGGGCTGCGTCCTGTATCACATTCTCGGCGAAAACCTGCCGTTCAAGACGCATACCGAAGCACTCCAGGCTGCAGCATCGTGGGGCCTTCCCATTTCGCATTACAGCGAGACGGCCGGCAACATAGACGAAGCCCTCGCCTATATCAACCGCTGGGATGAGGCCCGCCATAACCTGCCGTTCGCAACCGACGGCATAGTCATCAAAGTCAACCAGCTGGATCTCCAGCGGCAACTCGGCTTCACGGCCAAGTCTCCCCGCTGGGCCACTGCATACAAATTCAAACCGGAAGTGGCGCTCACTCCGCTGCTGAGCATCGACTATCAGGTCGGCCGCACGGGCGCAGTCACACCGGTGGCGAATCTCGAACCCGTTCCCCTCTCCGGCACCGTCGTCAAGCGTGCATCGCTCCACAACAAGGACCAGATGGATTTGCTCGACATCCGCATCGGTGACTGGGTATATGTCGAAAAGGGCGGCGAGATTATCCCCAAGATTACGGCAGTCGAACTCGCAAAGCGCGCGACCGACGCTCCGAAACCGGATTTCCCTAAGGTATGTCCGGACTGCGGCACTCCGCTGGTTCGCGACGAAGAGCAGGCACGCCACTACTGCCCCAACTCCGACGGCTGCCCCGAGCAGATCAAGGGCCGCTTCAACCATTTCATTTCCCGCAAGGCGATGGACATACTCGCCGGAGACGCGACGGTGGATATGCTCTACGATATGGGCTATATCAAGACGCTGCCTGACCTGTACGACCTCACCGACGAACAGCTGATGAGCCTCAAGAACTGGAAGGAACGCTCCGTAGCCAACTTCCGCAAGAGCCTCGAACGCTCCAAAGAGGTGCCGTTCAACCGCGTTCTCAACGCACTCGGCATCAGGCACGTCGGCGAGACTACCGCAAAGACGCTGGCAGGCCATTTCGGAAGCATCGACCGCCTGGCATCCGCTTCGCGAGATGAACTGCTCCAGGTTCCGGACATCGGCGATACGGTGGCCGATTCGATAATAGCATATTTTGCCGACGGCAGGCATATCGAAGATATCGCGCGTCTGCGTGCGGCAGGACTCCAGATGGAGATGCGGCAGAGCGACAGCAAGCGCCTCTCCGACCGCCTCGAAGGCAAGAGCATAGTCATTTCAGGCAACTTCAGCATTTCCCGCGAGGAAATGAAGAGCCTCATCGCGGCCCACGGCGGACGCAATACCGGCAGCGTGAGCGGCAGCACCGATTACCTGCTGGCAGGCGAAAAACCCGGCCCGGAGAAGATGCGCAAAGCCGAAAAACTGGGCATCAACGTCATTTCAGAAGAAGAATTCTATACACTAATACAAGAATAATATGAATCAGGAAAACTTTATCAACGAAGACCTTATTCAGTCCCTGATCGCAAATACGAAAGAGGATGAATCGAAAGTCCGCGCGATTTTCGCAAAGAGCAAGAACAAAGAGCCGCTGAATCTCGAAGAGACGGCGCAGTTGCTGGCAATCCGTTCCCCGAAATTGCTCGAGGAACTCTACCAGACTGCACGCGACCTCAAAGAGTCCGTCTATGGCAACCGAATCGTCCTCTTCGCACCCCTCTATATCGGTAATTACTGCATCAACGACTGCAAGTATTGCGGTTTCCGCCGTTCGCTTCGCACAGCAGTCCGCAAGACTCTGACGGACGATGAACTGCGCACCGAACTGCTCAACCTTGAGGACCTCGGCCACAAGCGCCTCATCCTCGTCTATGGCGAGCATCCGCAGTACAGCCCCGAGTTTATCGCACATACTGTCCGCATCGCCTATTCCACCAAGAAGGGCAACGGCGAGATCCGCCGCGTCAACATCAACGCAGCGCCGCTCACAGTCGAGGGTTACCGCATCGTAAAGGAAGCCGGCATCGGTACGTTCCAGGTATTCCAGGAGACCTATCACAAGAAGACCTACGCAAAGTATCACCCCGCACGCACGCAGAAGAGCGATTACATGTGGCGTCTGACTGCAATGGACCGCGCATTCGAAGGCGGCATAGACGATATGGGTATCGGAGCATTGTTCGGACTGTACGACTGGCGTTTCGAAGTACTGGGCCTCGTATCGCACGCCATCCACCTCAAGGAGCGTTTCGGCGTCGGCCCGCACACCATCAGCTTCCCGCGCATCCAGCCGGCCAACGGCCTGAATGAAGCAGACCTGCCCTACCGCGTCACCGACGACCAGTTCAAGCAGCTGGTGGCCATCCTGCGTCTGGCAGTGCCTTATACCGGCCTGATTATGACCGCACGCGAAAACGAAACCATCCGCAACGAGGTTATCGAATTCGGCGTATCGCAGATCGACTCCGGTACCAAGCTGGAAATCGGCGGCTACCAGGAGAAGCGCAAGAAGAATGACCAGGAGCTCAACCGCGAGCAGTTCCAGGTGGGTGACACCCGCGACCTGGACGAGACCATCCGCTGGCTCGTCTCCCGCGACTATATTCCGAGTTTCTGTACTTCCTGCTACCGTCGCGGACGCACGGGCGAGCATTTTATGGAATACGCAATCCCCGGATTCATCAAGGAGTTCTGCACGCCCAACGCGCTGCTTACCCTGGCCGAATACCTCGAGGATTACAGTTCACCGGAGACCAAGGCAGAAGGTTATAAACTCATCGACAGGGAACTTGCCAAGATTCCCGACGGAGAACGCAAGAACGGCATTACCGAACGTCTCAATCTTATCCGCGAAAGCGGCAAACGCGATCTTAATTATTAGCAGGCAATGACACCATTCACGGCAGAGGATTACAGAAGCATAGAGAAGGCTTACGCAGATTTGCGCGAGGCGGCACGCAAGCGCTGTACCGGCGCGGGCGAGCTGGAACTCGTGCAGAAGGCGTTTGAATTTGCCAACGAGGCACACAAGAACGTGCGCCGCCGTTCCGGCGAACCCTATATCCTGCATCCTATAGCCGTGGCAAAGATAGTCGTGTCGGAAATCGGGCTCGGCTGCAAATCCATCTGCGCCGCCCTGCTGCACGACGTGGTCGAGGATACGGAATTCACGACGGAGGATATCGAGCACCTGTTCGGGGCAAAGATAGCCTCCCTCGTGGACGGCCTGACCAAGATGAAGACAGCCCTCGACGAGAATGCCAACGAGACTACTCTCCAGGCAGAGAACTTCAAACGCATTCTGCTGACGCTCAACGACGACGTCCGCATCATCCTTATCAAACTGGCCGACCGCCTGCACAACATCCGTACGATCGAGTATATGCCCGAATACAAGCGGGAGAAGATTCTCAGCGAGACGATGTACATCTTCGTGCCGCTGGCTCACCGCCTCGGCCTGCATAAGATCAAGACGGAGATGGAGAACATCTGGCTCCAGTACAAGGAGCCGGCCGTCTATAAGGAGATGACCGACAGGCTGAACGAGTTTGCGGACGAGCGCAACAAGACGGTGGAGGATTTCATCGTGCCGATCCACGGCATAATGAAGGACCTGGGCTATACGGACTACAAGATTCTCAAGCGCCTCAAGAGTCCCTACTCCATCTGGCGCAAGATGACCGTCAAGCACATTCCGTTCGAGGAGATTTACGACATCTACGCGATACGCATCGTATTCAAGCCTCACACGACGACTGACGAACGCTCGCAGTGCAATGCCATCTACAACGGCATCACCAATCTCTATCCCTTCAAACTGGACCGCTACCGCGACTGGGTAAAGCAGCCCAAGTCCAACGGCTATGAGGCCATCCACATTACCGCGATGGCTCCCGGCGGACTCTGGATCGAGGTGCAGATACAGACCGAGCGAATGAACAACATCGCCGAGCGCGGTCTGGCTGCCCATTGGCTCTATAAGAAAATGGGCGGTTACGAGGCAGGCTACAGCAACGAAGTCGAGATCTGGCTGCAGAAAGTCCGCACCATCCTCGAGAATCCGGATGCAAATGCCATCCGTTTCCTGGATGACTTCCATAAGGAACTGGTGACCTCCGACATATACGTGTTCACGCCGAACGGCGACCCGCGCACTCTGGCCAAAGGTTCGACAGTTCTCGATTTTGCGTACAGCATCCATACGGAAGTCGGCGCACACGCGATTGCGGCCAAGGTCAACCAGAAACTCGTGGCTCTTTCGACCGAACTGCATAACGGCGACCAGGTGGAAATCATAACCTCAGACGCTGCGCAGCCGAAGCGCGAATGGCTCGAGTTCGTGCATTCCAGCCGCAGCCGCAGGCATATTCTGGATTTCCTGAACGAAGAGAGCCAGAACGCAATACAGACCGGCCAGAAACTGCTCGACCGTCAGTTGACGGAAATGGGCATCAGCGAGCGTATCAATTCCATCAAGAAGTGCCTGATTTACTTCAAGTTGGAGAGCAAGGACGAACTCTACCGCCGCATCGGGCTGGGACTCATTGACCTCAATGAAGTCAGCAAGGCAGTGGCCGGAAATCCGGTACGCGACTCGCTCACCCGCGGTCTCAAATTTATGCTGCGCCCGCTCAGGATCGAAGGGCAGGTTGACCGGAAGAAGGATTACATTCTCGAAGAGAATCCCGAAAACGGTACGGCTTCCTTCGCGCGCGCAGAGTGCTGCTCCCCGATTCCGGGAGACAAGGTCACCGGTTTCCTGGGCGAAGACGGCATCGTCACCATTCACCGCCGCAGTTGCCCGGTAGCGACCAACCTCGCCTCGATCAAGGGCGAAGCCATCGTCCCGGTCAAGTGGAGCCGCGACATAGCATCGTCTTTCCTGGTACGGATTTCGATGGACGGTATTGACCGCATCGGAATTCTCGAATCCGTATCCCAGATACTGACGGTGGATTTCAAGGTCAATATCCGCAAGCTCTCCATAGAGTCAGTTGACGGAGTATTCAACGGCATCCTGGAGATTTACGTACCCGGCAAGGAAGTGCTCGACAGCATTATTCACCGTCTGGGCCAGATAAAAGGCATCGAACGCGTCCAACGCACAGAATTCAACGCACAATGAAAGTAACCGGCCTCAAATCCCTCCTGATTCTCGGCTTCGCCTGCGCGATGCTGTTCCCGTATTCGTGCGCCAACACCACCACGCCTCCGAGCGGCGGTCCGAAAGACACGCTGCCGCCGGTACTGCTGAAAGTCGTACCGGAGAACGGGACTACCGGTTTTCCGCTCACGGGCGGCAAGGTTACTTTTACATACAACGAGTATTCTGTCGTCAAGACTGCCTCCGAAATAGTGGTTTCGCCGCCTTCTAAGCGCCGTCCGACCACCAAGGTCCGCGGCAAGAGCATCGTCATATCGTTCCAGGACACCCTGCAGCCGGACCGCACCTACTCCATCAATCTCGGTCTGGGCATTGCCGACAATAACGAAGGCAATATAGCACCTCAGTATGTATATGCGTTCTCTACCGGTGACACGGTGGATTCGATGTATGTGACAGGTTCTGTGGTAGACTGCCGCACGCTGGAGCCGGTGAAGGGCGCGATCGTAGCGGTGTATTCGGACCTGAGCGATTCGGCCTGCTTCAAGACATATCCGGATGCTGCGGCGCGAAGCGACCAGTGGGGCTTTTTCTCGCTGAGGCACATCGGTACCGGCCCGTACCGCATCATAGCATTCAGCGATACGGACAATGACTGGTTCTACAATGCAGATACGGACAACGTGGCGTTTGAAGACTCGCTTTATTCTCCTACCGAAGTGGTACGCGATACCGTTTACGAGCTCGGCTCGTTCGATATGAAAGACACTCTCGCCTGCACTTCGCGCAAGCCGATGCTCGAGCTGCGAATGTTCAAGGAGTCGCAGAGCATCCAGTATCTGCAGCGCTACGGACGTAAATCGGATAAGGCAGGTTTCCTTAAATTCAGCGCGGAAAATGTCCAGATTCTCGGAATGGAATGGATGGGCATCGATTCAAATTCGGTGGCACTGCAGTACAGCCCGACACGCGATTCGCTGGATTTCTGGATTACCTCAAAATATAACGTGGGAGATTCGCTCCTCCTGCGTCTGGATTATATGAAGAGCGACTCGACCGGCGTGCTGGTGCCGTTCCACGAGACCGTGGCGATGGGTATGCCGACTGATTCGCTGCTGCTCGACGCAGAATTCAAGCGCGATCAGGACAGCCTCTTCACGATGAAGGTCAGCCAGTCTGCAGAGACTTTCGAACAGGAAGGCGCCATCCTGGACGCTCCCTGGCCGGTGCTGCAGATCCACCCGGATTCGATTCTTTTCACAAGTACCAACCCCAAGAACCAGACTGACACGCTGCAGCTGGATCTTTCACGGGACAGCACGAATATCCGCCGTTACGTCCTGCGTTTCCGCGATTCGCTGCAGGTTGGTTACAATTACGAAGTCACCATCCCCCAGGGGACGTTTATAGATATGTACGGAAAGCCGAACAAGAAGGAGACCTTCAAACTGGCGCTGCCGCAGAGCGAGGAACTGAGTTCCATTACGCTGGTGCTCAGCGGAGTTGACAGCCGTTATATCGTAGAACTGCTGGGCGCCGACAAGAAGAACGCGCAGCGTACATTTAATATCGAAAATGACTGCACGCTGGTCTGCAAGTACCTGAAGGCCGGCAATTTCGCAATCCGCATCACTCACGATCCCAACCACAACGGCGCATTCGATATGGGTAACCTGCTCGAACACCGCCAGCCGGAGCGCGTGATGTTCTACCGTTTCTCGCAGGGGACTGACCTGCTCGAACTGCCTGAGCGCACCGACCTGGAGCAGGAGATCAATATCAAAGAATTGTTCGGCCGATGAAAAAGTTTCTGCTCATACTGTTTATCTCGCTGACAGGGGCACTGACCGCCGCAGCGCAGGACGATAATGTTTTCGACCTCTATCACGATGATATTTTCGCCACGCTGGACACTACCCCGCAGCCGCGCCGGTTCCGTTCCGAGCATCTGATCGGCTTTAAGTACGGTTATGACCTTTGCACGGTGCAATCGACTCCGAGCCTGTCCGAAGGATATTATTTCTCGCCCGTCAATTTCTATTTCCAGTACACGTATTATCACGCGCTCTGGGACAAGTATAATGTTTTCGTTAAATACGGACGGCAGGGCTATACTTCTGAACTGAGGGATTGGGGCGAAAGCAACCAGATGATCGAGTTCCCGTTCAATGCGCAGCTGAAGTTCGACTTGACGAAGCATTTCAGGTTTATGTTCAACCTGGGCACGTATTACGGCTACCGACTTAGCACGGACCGTCCGGGAGGCTTCGACCAATATGACCTGAGGCACGATTACGGCATCATCGGCGGTGGCGGCATCGCACTGATTTTCAGCCCCGTCGAACTGCATATCGAAACCAATTACAAGTATTCGCTGTGCAGTATGTACCATACCAACAAGTATAGTGACCTCTATTGGCTGCTGACCTACCCGCGCAACATAATGCTGTCGGCCGGACTGTTCTTCAAACTCTGGTAAAATGAAACGTATCGCTTTCGATATCGGTGATCCGTCGCTGGCTTCGTACGGCGGATGTGTCGCCATCGGCGGGGAGTCTCCCGTCTCTGTGCAGACTATGACCAATACCCATACTCGCGACGTCGCTCCCACCCTGGAGCAGTGCCGTCGTATGGCGGCTGCCGGTGCGCAGTTGATACGATTGACGACGCAGGGGCCTAAGGAGGTCGAGGCGCTGGCCGAAATCAAGCGCCAGCTGCACGCAGAGGGCATTTATACGCCGCTCGTAGCGGACGTGCATTTCCGTTCGGACGTTGCGATGGCTGCCGCGCGCGTTGCCGATAAGGTGCGTATCAATCCGGGCAATTTCGCGCAGGATCACGATGAGGCCTGCGCCCGTTTCCGCGAACTTATCGCGGTATGCCGCGAGAACGGCACCGCACTGCGTATCGGTCTCAATCACGGGTCGCTCGGACAGCGCATCCTTTCGCTCTACGGGGCTACGCCTTTTGCGATGAAGGAGGCTGTTATGGAGTGGCTCCGGATGTGCGTGGAAGAGGATTTCTACCGCGTCGCGGTGTCACTCAAGGCAAGCAATACGCGCGTTATGGTGGATGCCTACAGGCTTCTCGCCGCCGCGATGGACGAGGAGTTCGGATGCCGTTTTCCGTTCCACCTGGGTATTACCGAGGCCGGTAACGGGGATGAGGGCCGCATCAAGTCGGCTGTCGGTATCGGGGCTCTGCTCCGCGAAGGTATCGGAGATACTGTGCGCGTTTCCCTGACTGAGGATCCGGTCAATGAGATTGCTGCCGGACGCAAGATCGTGGAGGCTGCCGCCTCCGAATATGACGGCCCTGTGGTTGCTTCCGACTGGGAAGAATTCATCATCCGCGTTGCAGTGCGTTTCGGTCCCGACCTGCTCGACTGCAAGACGGATGACTGCGATCTGAGCGGCTCCACAGTAGCCGGAGTTCCTGTTCCCGAAGCTGAACTTGAACGTGTCAAGGATATTCTCCTGCAGGCCTGCCGCCGCAGGTTTACTCACCCCGAATATATCGCCTGCCCCGGTTGCGGCCGGACGATGTATGATCTCGAAGGGACTTTCAATGAGGTCAAGCGACGTACGGCTCATCTGGCCGGGCTGCGCATCGCCGTTATGGGCTGCATCGTGAACGGTCCCGGCGAGATGGCTGATGCGGACTGGGGGTACGTCGGCGAGAGCAATGGGTACGTTTCGATCTTCCGCGGCAAGGAAGCTGTCCTGAGGCGCGTGCCCCAGGAGGAAGCCATCGACCGCCTGCTGGAACTCATCTCGAAATCGTAATTATAGACGCCGGCTTATTTGCTCCGCACGGAATGTAGTTACGTTATACCCGACTTGATTGGC
>CAMZIP010000028.1 GCA_947307265.1 uncultured Bacteroidales bacterium
CCCGACCTCTGCGTCCCGAACGCAGCGCGCTAGCCAACTGCGCCACTTCCCGATTGAGGGTGCAAATGTATAAAAAATTTGTTGTCTGACAAACTTTTTTCCCTCAACGCCCTACTACCAGCGGTTAAGCGGCAGACCGGACATCTTCATTCTTACCTGCTCGTGGACCTGGTTGATAACCGCTTCATCCTCAACGTTGGAGAGAACGCGGTCGATCAGATCGACGATCTCAGGCATCTCCTTCTCACGCAGACCGCGGGAAGTAACGGCCGGAGTACCGACGCGGATACCCGAAGTCTGGAACGGTGAGCGGCTGTCGAACGGAACCATATTCTTGTTGACCGTGATACCTGCGCGGACAAGAGCCTTCTCTGCCACCTTACCGGTCAGATCGGGGAACTTGGTGCGGAGGTCGATCAGCATCAGGTGGTTGTCGGTACCGCCGGAGACGATCTTGTAACCCTTTGCGATGAATGCCTCTGCCATAGCTGCAGCGTTCTTCTTGACCTGCATCTGGTACTCCTTGAACTCAGGCTGCAGAGCCTCGTAGAACGAAACTGCCTTTGCTGCGATGCAGTGCTCGAGCGGACCGCCCTGGATACCCGGGAAAACTGCGGAGTTGATCATCGCGGACATCTTCTTGATCTCGCCCTTGGGAGTGGTGATACCCCACGGGTTGTCGAAATCCTTGCCGATGAGGATGATACCGCCACGAGGACCGCGGAGTGTCTTGTGGGTGGTAGAGGTAACGATGTGAGCGTACTTGACAGGATTCTTGAGCAGACCGGCAGCGATAAGACCTGCGGGGTGAGCCATATCGACCATAAAGATAGCGCCTACCTTGTCAGCGATGGCACGCATACGCTCCCAATCCCATTCACGGGAATAAGCGGATGCACCGCCGACGATCAGTTTCGGCTTGTGCTCGAGAGCCTTGCGCTCCATATCGTCATAGTCGACAAGACCGGTCTCGGGATTGAGCTGGTATGCTACGGCCTTGTAGAGGATACCGGAAACATTGACCGGAGAACCGTGGGTAAGGTGACCGCCGTGAGCCAGGTCAAGGCCCATAAACGTATCGCCGGGCTTGAGGCAAGCCTGGAACACTGCCATATTGGCCTGTGCGCCGGAATGCGGCTGAACGTTTGCGAATTCGGCATCAAAAATCTTCTTGATGCGGTCAATTGCAATCTGTTCGATCTGGTCCACCACCTCGCAGCCTCCATAATAGCGTGCGCCCGGGTAACCTTCAGCGTACTTGTTGGTGCAGACACTGCCAAGTGCCTCGAGTACCTGACGGCTTACAAAATTCTCGGAAGCGATCAACTCGATGCCGTTCTGCTGGCGTTCTTCTTCCTTGCGGAGCAATTCGGAAATTTCGATATCCTGTTTCATCGTATAGTTATTTATTTGTATGTTTGCAAACGTTATTTCAGTCTTGCAAAGATAGTCTTTTCCGCGGATTTATACCTATATGTTCAGAAAACTTTTCAATAGCGAACTGAATCGCCCCAGCGCAGAAGAATTCCGCCTTGCGGACAAGCTTCCCGTGGCGGTCGTGCTGGACAATCTGCGCAGCCAGCACAACATCGGATCGGCCTTCCGAACCGCAGACGCATTCCGTATGGAAAAGATCTGGCTGTGCGGCATTTGCGCCGTGCCCCCTACCCCCGAAATGCACAAATCCGCGCTCGGGGCCGAATTTACCGTGGACTGGGAATATGCCTCCGACACGCTAGATGTCGTGACGCGTCTCAAATCCGAGGGCTATACCATCGTCAGCGTCGAGCAGACCGAAAACTCCACTATGCTTCAGGATTTCAAGCCGGAGACCGGCCGCCGCTACGCCTTCGTTTTCGGCAACGAAGTGAACGGAGTTGACCAGCGCGTAGCAGATGCAAGCGACCTGTGCCTCGAAATCCCGCAGCAGGGCACGAAGCATTCGCTCAACGTTTCCGTGGCCACGGGCATAGTCCTGTGGCACGTATTCCGCGCAATGTGTCAGTAAGATTCTCCCGGCAGGGAGTGCAGTATCTCCAGAATACCTTCGATCGAAGCATCCGCCGGCCCGGCAGGATTAAGCAGTTTGGCGCGGTTGTAAGCGTCGATCGCCTCGCGCCACATATGGTGAGAACGGTACAGGTTGCCGAGCATCAGCCAGCCTTCCGCGTCATCGGGATGCGAACGCAGAAAATCCAGCAGCCTGGTATGCGCCTCGTCGCGCTTTTTCTCCAGCAGCAGGCTTACGATATCCGAGAGGGTAACTTCCGCCATCTATCAGACGAGACCTGAAAAGCCCATAAATGCCATCGCCATAATACCGGCGGTGATAAGCGCGATAGGAATGCCGCGGAACGGCTTGGGAATGTTGTTCATCTCCATCTGTTCACGCATTCCGGCGAAAAGAATCAGCGCCAGACCGTAACCGAGAGCCGTGCAGATTGCAAACACGACTGACTGGCCGAGGTTCATCATATTGGATACCGTGCCGTCGGCCATAACGTTGTTGATGTACGGGAACTCGCTGCTGACGACCTGGATAGCCACGCCGAGGACCACGCAGTTGGTGGTAATCAGCGGCAGGAAAATACCCAGGGCCTGATAGAGCGAGGGGCTGATCTTCTTGAGTATGATCTCGACCATCTGCACCAGGGCCGCGATGACCAGGATGAAACTGATGGTCTGGAGGAATTCGATCTTGTAGGGCACCAGGACGTAATTCTGGAGCATATAAGTCACCAGCGTCGCGAGGGCCATAACGAACATCACGGCCGCGGACATACCTACTGCGGTGCTTACCTTCTTGGATACACCGAAGAACGGGCAGATGCCGAGGAACTGTGCAAGGACGACATTATTGACAAATACCGCCGAAATCAGTATGAGAAAGTAAACCATCGCCTATGCCTTTTTGGTGAATTTGTTGAAGAGAACCATAAGATACCCGAGCACGAGGAATGCACCCGGTGCAAGCACGAAGGCAAGCATTCCGTCCGAATTGGTGAAATGCCAGCCGAATGCGCTGCCGCTGCCGAGAATCTCGCGTACGAGGCCGAGCGCCGTAAGGGCAAGAGTAAATCCGAGACCGATACCGATGCCGTCCAGCGCGGATTCGGCGACGGTATGCTTATTTGCAAATGCCTCCGCACGGCCAAGCACGATGCAGTTGACCACGATCAGCGGGATAAACAGGCCGAGCGTGTCATACAGCGACGGCAGGTACGCCTGCAGCAGGAACTGCACGAGCGTTACGAAGGTCGCGATGATGACTATATAAGAAGGTATGCGGACCTTGTCGGGAATAAACCGGGCCGTAGCCGAAATAGCCATATTGGAGAGGACAAGCACGAACATCGTAGCAAGTCCCATTCCCATACCGTTGAGCGCGGACGTGGTGGTTCCCAGCGTGGGGCACATACCGAGCACGAGGACGAACGTGGGGTTGTTCTTGATGATGCCGTCGACAATCAGGGACAGGCTTTTATTCTTTTCACTCATTTACTTCAGTAGTATTGAGAGGCTGAGCCCCGGTAAACTCTACAAATACGTCGTATGCCGAAACGACACCCTTGAGGAATGCCCTCGAGGTTATCGTGGAGGCCGTAATACCGTCAATCTCGCCGCCGTCTTTGCTGACGGTAAGATTGGTCGAAGCAGGATTCTTGCCACAGACCTGGATGCGCGGATTGCACTGCGGATCCGTTATCTTGGCTCCGAGACCGGGAGTCTCGCTGTGTTCGATGACATCGGTGTTATAGATCGTGCCGTCCGGCAGGAAACCTACCATCATCGTGATGGCGCCGCCGAAACCGGAAGTCTTGACCTTGACGGCATATCCTACCGGAACGCTGTCCAGCGTAGCGGTATAAATCTCGCCGATGCCGACCTTTGCCGCGTTTTCGGAAGGATCATTATCGAACTCCGGCAGTACGGCTGCAATCGCGGCCTTTGCCTTGGCGGCCTTGGTCTGCTCTATCTTGCTTTCTGTCAAAGTATGAACCGCGCCCAGCAGCGTGGAGCACACGATGCAGATGAGCACCAACGCGAGGACCATATTCTTGAAAGTGGAAGGTCTAGCCATTGCGGACCTCCCCCGCGAACCTGCGCGGCTTGCAATATTTGTTGAGCAGAGGAACTGCACTGTTCATTATCAGAATCGAGAACGATACGCCTTCGGGATACGAGCCGAAATACCGGATGAATACCGAAATGGCGCCGATACCCACTGCGTAAATGACCTGTCCCTTGAACGACATCGGCGAAGTGACGTAATCCGTCGCCATAAAGATGGCGCCGAGCAGCAGGCCGCCGGTGAAGATATTGAATACCGGACCGGTAAAGCGGGCGGGATTGATCAGGGAGAATATCAGTGTCAGGACTGCAACCGTAGCGACCACTACCACAGGTATCGTGGGGCGAATGACTCGGCGAAAGAGCAGATATACAAATCCCAAAAGAAGTGCAAGCGAGGAAACCTCACCCATCGAACCGCCCAGGGAGACGAGCAGCAACTGCTGCCAGGTGAACTGGCCCTGCTGCATTATCTCGGGGACTGCAATGCCCGACTTGAGACCTTCGGAAACAAGACCGAGAGGAGTTGCGCCGGTGAAGGCATCGACCTGGCCCTGCAGCCAGGGAATAGTGCAGGAGACAAGCGGCTCGGTAAGCGTCCAGTTGGTCATTATCACCGGGAATGAAATGAGCAGGAAAACGCGCGCCACCAGAGCCGGGTTATAGAGGTTCTGCCCTATTCCGCCGAAAGTCATCTTGGCCACGCCGATCGCCAGCACGGCACCCACCAGCGGAATCCACCAGGGAGCCGAAGAAGGCAGGTTGAGCGCCAGCAGGACACCGGTAACCACCGCCGAAAGGTCGGAAATGCTGCCGGGGCTCTTGAGCAGGAACCGTCCGATAAGATATTCTATCGCAACGCAGCCTGCAACGCTGATTACCAAAAGTTTCAGGGCAGCCCATCCGTAGAATGCCACGGCCATTATGACCGCCGGCACCAGTGCGATGAGCACATCCTTCATCAGCGAACGGGTCGAAAACCGTCCGTGAACGTGGGGAGAATGGGAAATTGTCAGTTTATCCATAATTTCCGCTATTTTTTGGGACGGCTGCGCATAATCTTCATCACTTCCGCCGTGCCCGTGCGGATCATATCCAGCAGCGGAATGTAGGAAGGACAGGTGAACTGGCAGCAGCCACATTCGATACAGTCATAAATACGCTCTTTCTCCAATTCGTCCTGACGGCCGCCGGCACGGCAGAGACGGTTGAGCAGGTACGGCTCCAGGCCCATCGGGCAAGCCTCAACGCACTTGCCGCAACGGATGCAGGTCATTTCCTGGTTGCGGGGCACCATATCGCCCGTGATAATCAGCAGCGAAGATGAAGCCTTGAGCGTGGTGGCTTCGATATTTGCGATAGCCTTGCCCATCAGCGGTCCGCCCGAAATCAGTTTGCAGGGGCCGTCGGGGAGATTGCCGGCAAAAGCCAGAATCTTGCTGTAGGGAGTACCGACACGCACGCGGAAGTTGCGGTGAACTTCGAGAGTCGGACCGGTAAGGGTAAATACATTGTCGATGAGGGGCTTGTTCTTCTGGACAGCCTCATAAACGGCAAGCGCGGTACCCACATTCTGTACGACGGCACCCGTATCGATGGGAAGGCCGAGGGACGGAACGCGGCGGTGGATGATGGCGTCGATCAACTGCTTTTCACCGCCCTGCGGATATTTCTTGCGAAGCACGACCACCTGCAGGCCGGGCCAGTATGCGGCAGCGTCGCCAAGCGCCCGTATAGCCTCGGGCTTATTCTCTTCGATGCCGATATAGCAGGTGTCAGTACCGAGCGCACGCATCATCAGGCGGGCACCCATAATGATCTGGCGCGGATATTCGCGCATTATGCGGTCATCCGAAGAAAGGCACGGCTCGCATTCGGTACCGTTGATGATCAGGCATTCCGCCTTCTTCTGTGGAGAAAGTTTGATATGCGTGGGGAATGCCGCACCGCCGAGGCCGACGATTCCGGCATCCTTAATCTTTGCTATGATCTCTTCTGCGCTGAAACGGACCTCCATCGGAACGTCCGGGGTGCGGTCGATTTCAGGCAGCCACTCGTCGCCTTCAACGGTAATGACTACGTGCATCACCATATTGCCGGCAATGTCGGCACGCGGCTCGACAGCCTTTACGGTACCCGAAAACGGGGAATGGACGGGAGCGGAGACAAACGAAGTGGCGCGGCCGATGACCTGGCCTACAAGGACCTTGTCACCTTTTGCCACGACCGGCTCGGCAGGAGCGCCGAGATGCTGCGCCATCGAAACGGCAGCCTCTTCGGGAAGCGGAAAATCCTCTATCGGACTTTCAGCGGCAAACTTCCACTCGTGCGGATGGATGCCGCCAATGGGGAATGTACTGGATTTCATTACTGTTCCTCCTCCTTAGGTTGTTCCACGGGTTTTTCCGGAACCGGCCTGGGCGGGAAATTGACAGCCGCTATGGCGTGCGTAGGACATTCGTCTACGCATTTGCGGCAGAGCCGGCACTTGGTAAAATCGATATAAGCGACATTGCCTTCGACCTTGATAGCCTCGAAAGGACAGACCTTCGCGCACTTGCCGCAGCCGATACAGCCCACGGTGCAGGCCTTGCGGGTAACGGCACCCTTGTCGCGGTTGACGCAGGACACATAGACGCGACGTTCCTTGAGACCGCGCGAACGAAGTTCGATAACGCCCTTGGGGCAAGCTTCGGCACAGCCGCCGCATCCTACACAGATATCCGTGTTGATGATGGGCAGACGGCGGACGGGATCCATCGTGACACCGCCGAATTCGCAGGCGGAAGCGCAGTCGCCGAGGCCGAGACAACCATAACTGCAATCGGTATCTCCCTTGTAAAGCGAAGCCATAACCTTGCAGGAAGCATAGCCGTCATAGACGCTGGTGCGCTTGCGGCAGTCGGGAGAGCCCGAGCAGCGGACGACAGCCACCTTCGCATCTCCTTCGACGGCGGTGCGGCCAAGTGCCTCTGCGATCTGATTCATTACTTCATTGCCTCCCACAGGGCAGAACAAACCTTCCATACTCTCTGCGGAGACTATACGCTCTGCAAAGGCGCGGCAGCCTGCATTGCCGCAGCCGCCGCAATTTGCTCCGGGGAGGAGTTTTTCGACCTGTTCAATCCGGGGGTCCTCCTCCACCTTGAACTTCTGGGCCACAAAATAGAGGATTACGGAAAAGACCAGCCCCAACGCGAACAGACAGGTCACCGTAAACAGTATTATCATCTCTTTAAACTTTTTCTACCGTGAAGGTAAATACCTTCGCGAGTCGATTGCGGAATAACGAAAGCACAAGGTAATAAAAAATTACCACAATTACAGAAAAAAGTCCCACATAAATCTCTTTCACTCCGCAAATTGAGAATATGAGTATGGATGCGAGCAGCAGTGCGAGAGGCACTACGTACGCCAGCCAGACGGCTTTGAGGCCGAGTGTAGGTTTAAGAATCACGCGTACGGGATCGCCGACGTTCAGGCCGGCGGTCATCAGATGCACGTCCAGAGGGACTTCGATAACTTTGATTTTTTCATCGGAGATGGCACAGGCCGTACGGGCGTGGCAAGCGGCGCAGGCAGACTGGCTGACGATTTCGACACTCATTGTCTCTTCGCCTATTTCTACAACCCGTCCGTCGTGCGAAACAGAATCTTTGCTCATATCGACTAATTTGAAATCAGGGAATTCAGCGGGTATTTAAGACCCGAATACGATGCCAGACGGCCATTGATCGAACCGATGGCAACGGGAGCCGAGAAGTACAGGGGAATGTGATTCTCATCGTCGGAGAACCATATAAATATCTTCTCTGCCCCATAGAAATCCGCGCCGTCAACATTGGCGACACCTCCAGCTTCGCCGGTAATGGAAAACCGTCCGGAAGTATCATTAGCATCCTTTGCCGCGTGACGCTTGACCGATATACCTGTCTTGATCGTCTTGCATTCGCCGATACCGGGAATCTTCTTTTTCTCGCGGCCGATCATCCTGAACGACACGGTTACGATGTCTTTGTCCAGGACCATAGGATAACTGACGCGCTTTGCAGTGGTCATTTTGCCCAGACCTTCCGAACGGAGGGCGAAGACAAGGCTGATAACATCGCGGATAATGTCTTTATCTGTATAGGTAAACTCCCTGTGATTGTATTTCTGCTTGTCAACCTTGACGTCGATGGTGCGGCCCTGGTCGCGCCACGAGAACCAGTTGCGGGCCCAGTAGCCACCCTCGCTGATTTCGCGATGCTGATAGATCGGCATCAGGTCGGGCGTGGCGGAGAAACGGGACTCGTAGAAGTCGCGTATCTTGAACAGGCCGTCCCAGGCTTTGAAAGTGGCGATATTGGCCGTCACGTAAAACTGCGGCCCGGAGGCCTTTTCTTCCCGGCTGACTTTGACGTTGAGTTCAGCGATATCAGCGCTGAAACCCCATTTGTAATGGATTACTATCCTGAGTTGTTCTTTGTCTGAAAAAGGAAGATCCTGTGCTTTCAGCGCCGAAGGCAGCAGAATAGACAGGATTACGAGCAAAAAGGTAAGCAGTTTCTTATTCATCAAGATTCTCAAAACTGGATATATCCCCCAGTTTGCTCTTTACCATTTCAAATTGCTCGCCAGAATTGTCATCATCATAGCGCGAACCGTCATTTTCATCGACAAAACGCACTTCGGACGCAAGGAAACGCATCCTGACATCCTTCACTTCACCGTTACGGTGCTTTGCTATGATAAGTTCGGTATAACCGTCATAAGTGTTCTCGTCCTTGACGCCCATCATTTCCGGACGGTGGATGAACATCACGATATCGGCATCCTGCTCGATAGCACCGGACTCGCGGAGGTCGCTGAGCTGCGGGCGCTTGTTGCCGCCACGCGTCTCGACGGCACGGTTCAACTGCGAAAGTGCTATAATCGGGACGTTGAGTTCCTTTGCGATGGATTTGAGCGAACGGGAAATGGTGGAGACTTCCTGCTCACGCATACCCTTGAGCTCCGGCGGACCTACCATCAGCTGCAGATAGTCGATGATGATGAGCTGGACGCCGTTGTTGCGGACCAGGCGGCGGGCTTTCGAACGGAATTCGAAAATTGACAGGCCCGGCGTATCGTCGATCCAGAGCGGAGCGGCCGAAAGACGCGAAACACCTTCGTTCAACTGCACCCAGTCGGCATCCGTCATCTTGCGCGCACCGCGAATCTTGTCCGCGGAAAGGCCGGTCTCCGATATCATAACGCGCTTGATAAGCTGCGTATCGCTCATTTCGAGCGAGAACACAGCCACCGGAACGTTGTGCTCCACGGTCATATTGCGGGCCATCGTCAGCACGAAAGCCGTTTTACCGACGGAAGGACGCGCCGCGATGATGATGAGGTCGGACTTCTGCCATCCGAAGGTCACCGAGTCGATACCGCGGTAACCGGAAGGCACGCCGCTGAGGCTGTCCGTGCGCTGCTGGCTCTCCTCGATCTCGGCGATAACGTCGTTGATGACCGAACCGACGCGCGCAGTCTCGCGCTTGATATTTTTCTCCGCAAGGGTGAAAATCTTGTTCTGCGCCGAATCGATCAGTTCATCTACGGGCAGAGAGTCGTCGTAAGCGATCTTCTGCGTTTCGTAGGAAATGGATATCAGTTCGCGCTGAATCCATTTCTGCAACAGCAGTTTCGAATGATAATCAACGTGCGCAGCCGCGCCAATTTTGACGCTCAGGCGGCTGAGAAACGCACGTCCGCCGACTTCTTCCAGCTCCCCGCGACGTTCCAGCTCGTTGGCAACGGTAAGGATGTCGATAGGCTCCTTACGGTCGGCGAGCGTAACGATAGCGTCGAATATCTTGCGATGGGCATCTTTGTAGAAGCAGTCCGTCACAAGTTGTTCGCGCACTTCGGAGACGACATTGGGATCGAGCAGCAGCGCACCGAGCACTGCCTCTTCGACATCAATGGCCTGAGGCGGCTTGCGGCCGCCCATCTCCTCGCCCAATGCGTCGAGATTGACCTTGGGCTTGCGAGGTGCTGATTTGTCGGTCTTTGCCATCAGGGATTATTTTTCCTGTTCAGCCTTTTCGGCGAAATCTGAACTTACGAGGATGCGGCCGCAATATTCGCAGACGATGATCTTCTTGCTGCTGCGGATATCGAGCTGGCGCTGAGGCGGAATCTTGTTGAAGCAGCCGCCGCAGGCATCGCGGTTGACGGTAACGACAGCCAGTTTGTTCTTGGTGCTGTTGCGGACCTTGTTGTAAGCGATGAGGGTACGCTCATCCAACTTTGCCACGTGGACATCACGCTGCTTTTCGAGTTCTTCCTCATCCTTTGCGGTCTCCTCGACGATGGTAGCAAGTTCCTTGCGCTTTGCATCCAGATCTTCCTGGCGCATCTTGAGGCGCTCTTCGGTCTCGGCTATCAGGGCCTTCTTCTCCTCGATGGTCTCGTTGGCCTCGCGGATGCGCTTCTCGCTGGTCTTGATATCAAGTTTCTGGAAATCAATCTCCTTGGCGATGGACTCGTATTCGCGGTTGTTCTTGACGTTGTCGTGCTGAGCCTCGTACTTCTTGATGAGATTCTGCGCCTCGACAATCTGGTTGTTGCAGTCTGCGATATGCTTTTCACGGCCTGCAATCTCCTCACGCGCATTGGCGATACGGGTCTTAAGTCCCTCGACCTCGTCTTCGATGTCCTGTACCTCGAGCGGAAGTTCACCGCGAAGCAGGTAGATCTTGTCGATCTTGGTGTCAATCTGCTGGAGTTCGTACAGTGCGCGGAGTTTCTCCTCGATGGCGACTGCATCAGCCTCCGAGAGGTTCTTGTTCATTGACAGCGAAACGAAAGTCTCCCCCTGGTCGATGGGGGTCACCACTGCGTTCTTAACCTTCTTTGTAGCCATAATTGCTTAGTAATAGTGTATCGGGTTGTGTTCTTTCTTAAGTGAAGTGCAAAGGGCAAAGTTATGTAAATTTTCCTTAAGTATGGAAAATAATGCATTTACAATCTCTACTTCGCTCTCATAATGACCAATATCCAGCACCATAAAGCCCGGATCGCAGAAGAAGCGGTGATACGAAATGTCACCCGTCACATAAGCATCTGCGCCTGCGGCAAATGCGTCCGGAATAAACTCGGAACCGCTTCCGCCGCAGAGCCCCACCTTGCGGACTGTAATGCCGGAGGGATCGGAGCAGCGCAGCGCCTTGAGGCCGAAACGTTCCTTGACAAACGCGACGAATTCTTCGCCGCTCATCGGACGCTCAAGCAGACCTGCCTGCGCCAGATTGGATTCGACCAGCGGCTCGACATCCTTCAGACCGAGGCGGGCGGTCATCAGCGCCGTGACTCCGCCTTGCGCCTTGTCGGCATTGGTATGCGCGGCATAAACTGCAATCCCGTGCTTCACCGCCATCGTTATAGCCTTGCCGGTAAACGTATCAGGATCAATCTTTTTGAGGCCTCCGAAAATCAGCGGATGATGCGTTACTATCATATCCATTCCGCGTTCGATGGCTTCGGCGACAAGGTCGGGCGTACAGTCGAACCCGACCAGCACTCCGTGAACCTCCTGCTCCGGAGAGCCGACGCACAGGCCGGAGTTATCCCATTTCTCCTGGGTATCAAGCGGGGCAAAACGCTCGATAACGGCCGATATATCCTTTGCTTTCATCGGCTTACCTCCTAAATCGAATCGTACACTTCCTGCAGCCTGTCGCGGATGTCTTTCAGCCGCGTCATAAGTTCGCTGCCGCGGTCTGCGGAGCCCTTGTCGGCCTCCATCCTGCGGGCTGCACCGTCCAGCGTCATACCCTTCTCCTTGACCAGGAAATGGATGGTCTGGAGGGCGCGTACGTCATCTGCCGAATAGATGCGGTTGCGCTTGTTGGCGGTGCGGCGCGGCTTGACGTATTTGGGGAAATTGTCGGACCAGAAGCGGACCAGCGATACGTTTTCGCCAAGCAGTTCGGCGACTTCGCCGATCGAATAATAGAGTTTTCCGGGATCGAGTTCCATTATGGTAATGTTTTGTCTAATCAAGTGACTGACCGTTGGTCATCGCGGCCAGAAGCATATCTCTGTACGAATGGCGGTCGAGGTCGGCAAAGAAATAATGCACCGGCTCTACGGGCTGGCCATCGTTGATTACTTCAAAATGAAGATGCGAGGCAAATGCACGGCCCGTCGAGCCTACCTCGCCTATAACCGCTCCCTGGCGGACCTGCTGGCCACGGGAGACACTCATCTTCGAAAGATGCGAATACGTAGTCTGAATACCGCCGGGATGCGTTATAGTAATCCTGTTGCCGAACGTGCGGTGCCCCGTCTGGATATCCGTAACGGTACCGTCCGCGACAGCCAGTACCTGAGTCCCTTCGGTAGCGGCCAGGTCGATGCCGTCGTGACGGCGGAGTATCTTGTAGAAAGGATTGATCTTGTTGCCTACCGAAGCACCCGTCTGGGTGATGGTGAAATTCTTCAACGGCACGATGGACGGAATGCCCGTCGGACGCGCCCCCTTTGCCGTGACTGCCGCATTTATCGAGTCGAACATCATCTCGACGCGACGCGAACGGCTCTCCATACGCGACAGGCCGGCATAGGAATTCCACACCAGGTCGGCATAGGACATCCGGTCAACTTGGGCAAGGTCCAGCCTGTTGGTATCTTCATCGGCAAGCCTGTAAGCCGGCGGAACGGTCTGGAAAAGTTCGCCATACAGCTCTCGGTCGCGGGCCTGCAGATCGGTCACGACCTGCTCCAGCAGGTCGAT
>CAMZIP010000029.1 GCA_947307265.1 uncultured Bacteroidales bacterium
ATCCTGGCGCGCGATGGCGGCCGGAGTACTCGGCATCATCGAAAGGATGGCCTTCAGGTATGCATTGTCAATCTCCTCGCCCACCGGTTCGGGATAGAGTTCTTCGTTGTACTTGACCTGCAGCGGCGAAGTGATCTGACGGACCTGCTCGATAATGAGTTTGTCGTGCGGCGTGATAATCTGCGCGCCGTCCTCCCAGAACACCTTGTAACCGTTGTATTCCTTGGGATTGTGCGAAGCCGTAATCATAATGCCGGCGCTGCACTTGAGATAGCGGATTGCGAAACTGAGTTCGGGCGTGGGGCGGATATTGTCGAATACGAATACCCTTATGCCGTTGGACAGCAGCACGCGGGCCGCAGTCATCGCGAAGTCGCGGCTGTTATGGCGGCTGTCGTACGATATGACGACGCTCCTGCGCCCTTCGGGAAATACCTGGATGATGTATTCGGACAGGCCCTGCGTAGCGAATGAGACGGTGTACTTGTTCATCCGGTTGGTGCCAGTGCCCATAATGCCGCGCAGGCCGCCGGTACCGAATTCAAGCATCCGGTAGAAGCGGTCTTCGAGGTCTTTCTGGTCGCCCGTCAGCAGGTGCATCACCTCGTTGCGGGTGTCCTCGTCGTATTCCTGGTCAAGCCAGCCTTTGGCTCTGGTAAGGTACTCAGGTTCGTTCATTGTTATTTGGTTTTTGAATAATAACGGAAGAGAATCTCGGGCATTTCGGAATCAAGCAGGTAGCGGTACCAGAACTTGTAATCCTGGAGTTTGGACTGCAGTCCCTGGTCGCCGCGGTAGCCGTGGTAAGCGCCCGGATAGACCATCAGTTCGAAGTCCTTGTGGTCCTGCTGGAATTTGCCGATGAGTTGCAGCGTATTCTGGAAATGTACGTTGTCGTCGCTGGTGCCGTGGGTGATGCGGAGCATATTGCTGCTGTCGCCCTTATATGCCGATATGCGGTCGATGGCGCGCGAACGGGCATAGCCGTCGGGGTTGTCCTGAGGCGTATCCATATAGCGCTCAGTATAATGTGAATCATAGAGAGCCCAGTCATATACTCCGCCGCCGGCGATACCGTAAGGGAAATACTCCCCTGCCTCGGTGACGCAGAGCGTGGTCATCGTACCGCCGAATGAGAATCCTTCGATACCAACCTTGCTGCGGTCCACATAAGGCAGCGCGCGGAAGTAGCTGATGCCGTCGATGAAGTCCTGTATCTCTACGACTGCCAGCTGACGGTAGATATGCTCGAGTACGCGCTTGCCGTTCGAGCCGCCCGCGCGGTTGTCCAGGGTAACCTGAATCACGCCGTGATATGCCCACCACTGCTTGTCCAGACCGGCCCAGATATCCTTGACATGAGGCGAATTGGGACCGCCGTAGATGTTGACCTTGACGGGATACTTGCGGGTCTTGTCCATATCGAGAGGCCAGATGACCTGAACGGGAATCTCATAACCGTCGCGCGTTTTGTAACGGAAAATCTCCGGCAGGGCTATCTCATAGTCGTCGAAATCACGTCCCTTGCTATCCGCAATGAGCGTGGTAACGGTCTTGTCGAGTCGGCCGCTTGCAGGAATCGAGATGTTGTAGAGACGGTGCGGCGTACGGGCGTTGGAAGCCACTGCCGCTATGTTGCGACCGTCTTCGGAAATTATGATATTGGCAAATGAATAATCGCCGAACGAGACGCGTTCCATCTTGTGGTCCTTGAGCGTCACGCGGTAAATGTCGATGCGGGTTGCATCTTCCCTCTTCGCGCTGAAGAAGAGATATTTGCTGTCAACCTTGAGCAGGCGGATGCTCCAGTTCGGGCCGTCGGTCAACTGGATGTTGCGCTTGCCGTCATAGGACAGGAAATGAATCTGCTCCCAGCCGGTGTAGTCGCGTACGATGTAGATACCTTCTTTCGTGAAAAGCATTTCCTCCATCCAGTCGATCCAGCAATTCTGGTGCTCTTTATAAACGGATTCCTTGCGGCCGCTGAACGGATCAATCGAGAAGAGTTCGAGGTCATCCTGGCTTCGGGGCATCCACGCCACCATAAAGCGTTTGCCGTCGCCGCTCCAGAACGGAATACCGAAATACTGGTCGCGCGAAGGATCGAAGTCTGCCCAGACGGTCTCGCTGCCGGTGACCGAAACGAATCCGACCTTGACCGTGGGATTGGTGTCGCCTGCCTTCGGATAGCGGGTCTCGTTGAGATAGCCGTGCAGTCCGTCCGCGACATAAATGGGAAACTCCCCTACCGGCGCATCGTCGAAACGGTAAAAGCCCAGCCGCTTGGAATCCGGACTCCACCAGAAGGCCTTGTAGCGGGACGACCGTCCCAGAATCTCCTCGTAATACACCCAGGAGGCATAGCCGTTGAGGATAAGGTCGCTGCCGTCAAACGTATGGCGGGTTATCTTGCCCGTGGCCACCTCCATCGAGTAGAGGTCGTTATTGAGCGTGTATGCTATGCGACTGGAGTCCGGAGACCAGGTGGGATTGACCCAGCCTTCGACCTTGTGGCTGAAGGATGCCACGTTGCGCGGAGGCTGCCAGGTCGCCTTGACCGTCGTCTTCTTGCGGCCGTCATACGCCAGGACGTCTTTGCCCTGACGGAAAATGAGTTTGCCTTCGGCATCGAATGCGAGGGGCGTGGGAACGCTCTTGAGCAGTTCGGCCTTCGGGCCGTAGAGTATTTCTTCGTCGGAGAGACGTTTCTTGCTTTCAGCGGAAGCGGTCAGCGTCAGCGCCAGCAGGGCCAGCAGGAGGATTGTCCTTTTCATATCGGATTAACGGCGTCTTGTGAATATCATCAGGTAATAGAAGAGCGTTGCGAGCGAGCTGATTGCTGCAACGACATAAGTGTAGGCTGCGGAACGGAGTGCCTTGCAGGCCATCGGATGTGTGGCCGCGTCGGTGATACCGGCGCTCTCGAGCCACTGAGTCGCACGGCGGCTTGCGTCGAGTTCGACAGGGAGCGTTATGAACGAGAAAAGCGTCGTGGACGCAAACAGTATGATGCCCAGGAGCATCAGTCCGGGGAATATGTTGATCAGAAGCATTCCGGCCAGAAGGACGATGGACATTATGCGCGAAGAGAAACTTACAACCGGCACGAGGGCGGCGCGCAACTTCAGGGGCGCATAGCCGCGGGCGTGCTGTACGGCGTGTCCGCATTCGTGGGCTGCAACTGCCGCTGCCGCAACGGATGATGTCCCATAGACGGCATCGCTGAGGTTGAGCGTTTTGTTGGTCGGATTGTAGTTGTCGGTGAGCTGTCCGCTGATGTGGGTGATCTTGACGTCGTGAATGCCGTGTGCCTCGAGCATTCGCTGGGCGACCTGTGCACCGGTCAGGTTGCCGGTGATATCTACCTGGGAGAATTTTTTGAAATTCTTCTGCAATCGTGCCTGCACAATGTAGCTTACCAGGGCCACGAGGCCGAAGAGTACCCAGTACATCGCGTAGGAACTCATTCCCGTTTCATAATACATATTCGGATCCATAATTCTATCTTTATTTATTCAAACAAATCATCCTTAAAGTTAACGAAAAAAACTTTACGTACCGCACGGGTGATGGCGGTGTAGAGCCATTTCAGGTCGTCCGTGACGGTTTCTTTCCAGAAAGGGTTGTCGATGAAGACGCAATCCCACTGTCCGCCCTGCGATTTATGGCCGGTGATGGCGGCGGCATACTTGACCTGGAGGGCATTGAAATAGGGATCTTCGCGGATGGCGCCGTACCTCTTGCGGGCCGCTTTTATATCCATCGCATAATCCTCGTCCAGCCCGCGGAAAAGCGCTTCCTGCTGTTCGCGGGTGAGCGCTGCAGATTCGCTGGAGAGCGTATCGAGTATTATCTTGGCCGTCACGACGGCATCGTTGTAATCCGGAAATCCCAGCCGCGCCTCGGCAAAATGCAGCCCGTACCGTTCTTCGTAGTGCGAGACCTTGATGAGATTCGCAATATCGCCGTTGGCGATGAAATCCAGTTCTTCAGTATCGCATTTGAACTGGTAACAGTTCTTGACCACCATCAGCTGGTCGCCGCGGACAAGCTGCTCTTCGCGGTCCAGGACCATAGCGCGAATGCCCTCGTTATAGCGGTTAGCGCGCTTGTTGGAACGGCACAGCACGGCGACGTTATCGGCCCCGAAGCGGGAGTATGCATCGGAAAGCGCGTCGACCAGTTCGCCGCCGGTAATGCGCTCGGTATCGTCAAATGAGGAAACATCCAGCTTAGGCACGTCGGTCTCGCCGCGTTCCAGAGCCTCGCGGATGCGGGTGGCATTGGTCAGGATGCCGCTGCCGGAAGCCTGTCGGACAACAGTCGTTAGATCGGCGGTCATTACCGGTCCGAATGCGGACATATATCCTTCATCAAGCGCCGGACTGACCTCCATTCCGACGGGAGGAAGTTGTCCCCGGTCACCCACGAAAATCATCTTGTTGTCGGCGCCGCTGCGCACGAACGAAATCAGGTCAGAAAGCAGGTCGCCCGAGCCGAAAACACTGTCCGATATCAGGGCATCTGCCGATGAAATCAGCGAAGCCTCATCGATGATGTAAAACGTATCGCGGGCCTTGTTGACATTCAATTCAAATTCGCCAAGAGCGCTGCGAAGCGTCTTCTGGCGGTAGATATGCTTGTGAATGGTGGCCGTACGATCCGACGCGAACGAAGCAAAAACCTTTGCCGAACGGCCGGTCGGAGCCAGCAGCACATATTTCTGGTGCAACTGGCGAAGCACCTGCACGAATGCCGCCACCGACGAGGTCTTGCCCGTTCCGGCATAGCCTCTCACCAGCAGCAGGTCACATTCGCCATACTGCGAAACAAACTCTCCCAACTTCCCGAAAAGCTGCTCCTGGCACGGTGTCGGTGCCAAAGCCAGCGCATCGCGGAGCATCTGCTGAAAGAGGACGGCATCCATTATTTGAGCTTGCGTCCGAATGAAGAGAAAATAATCAGCACTGAATAGAAGCCGAGACGGCCGATGATCATCTGCAATCCCATCACGGTCTTGACGAATGCAGGCACATCGGCAAACGAACCGACGCTGCCCATTCGTCCGAACGCCGGTCCGACGTTGCTCATCATCGAGACGGAGCAACTGACAGACTCAAGCAGCGAGAAACCGAAGCAGGCATAGAGGCTTGCGAAAAGGAACACCACGATACCATAGACGAGCACGAAAATCGACACGCTCGAAACGAGTTCGCTGTCTATCGTCACGCCGCCCGTCTTGACCTGCACGACAGAATTGGGATGAGCCATACGGATCAGCTGAGTACGGATATTGTGCGAAACGATCAGCACGCGGTCGGAACGCAGGCCGCTGGTAGTGGAACCTGCGCAGCCGCACTGGATGGCAGCGTAGAGCATAAACAGCACTGCCAACGGCGGCCAGGGATTGGTATCGACGATGGCAAAGCCGGTTGTCGATATGGTCGAGACAATCTCGAAATACGATTTGCGGATGGCCTGCAGGGTATCGGTTTCGACACCTGAAATCAGCAGGCTCGCAGCTACGCCCGCACCGAGCACCAGAATCGTTCCGAGATAGAACTTGGTGACCGGATTGCGAAGCACCTTCGGGCTGCGTGAAGCAAACGAGTTGTAGATAAGTCCGAAATGCAGCGTCGCCACAATCATAAAGAACATCAGCACACATTCGATCACCGGCGAATCATAAGCTGCGATGGAAGCATTGCGAGTGCTGAAACCGCCGGTTGCAGTCACGCTGAAAGTATGGTTGACCGCGTCGAAAAGCGGCATTCCCGCCAGCAGCAGGCTCACGAGAGCCGCCACCGTAATGCCGAGATATACCATTACGAGCACGCGGACGTAATCGCCCGAAACATAACGGTAATTGCCGCGGGAGACATCCGTCATTTCCATCTTGGACATACGGAAACGGACGGTGCCGTAGGACGGCAGAATCATCATCATAAAGACCACGACTCCCAGGCCGCCGATATAGTGCGTCGAAGAGCGCCAGAGCAGCAGGCCGCGCGGCAATGATTCGATATCCACGAGAATCGTCGCGCCGGTCGTGGTGATACCCGAAGTACTCTCGAACCAGGCATTTACAAGGTTGAATTCACCTCCCCAGAGGAGGTACGGCATCATACCGAAAAGGCAGCAGCAGAGCCAGGCAAGCAGCAGGATGGCCAGACCCTCGCGGAAACTGATATCCCCGCTCTTGCGGACGAACACCAGCGGGAAAAGGCCGGCCAGCAGCGTCACGATACCGCTGAGCAGCAGCGGTGAAAACGCCGAGTCAAAATTGTAGAAGGCAGAACACGCCGCGGAGAGCAGCATAAATACCGCCTCACATATCAGCGCGATGCCGACGTTGCGTGAAATTATGCCTGCGTTCATGACTGCTGTTTCAGCTTGCGGAGACAGTTGCGGTTGATTTCGGTAAGATTGGTTATCTCTTCGTTGATCTCGTGCAGTTCGTCAAACCCGTCCACCTTCACGTCGTATGTCTTGCCGTACTGGCGGAACGACTTGATGCCGCGGTTGATGCCCAGCACCGGTTTGATGAGGTAATTGTTGAGATAGAAATGGAACAGGGCCACCATCGCGAGACCGATGAGCATCGCCACGATGGACGGCATAATGCTGCGGTGGAAACTGCCCTGCAGCGACTGGCTGCTGGCTATCAGCGAATCTTCGGTAACGGCCGTTAGCGCCATCACGTAACGGCGAAGTTCGACATATACCGGCTGGAGGCGGTGGTAGAACCATTCGCGACGCTCGAAAGAGCCCTGCGGCCAGACGGAGGGTGCCTCTGCCGTAACCTGCATATAGGCTGCGAAAGCGTAGGTTATCGAATCCACGGCGGTGTTAGCGCGGCCTTCGGTGAAGGTGCGGCGGAGCGACGCATAACGGCCCTCCATATCCACGCTGCGGATGAAACTGCCGATCTGGGCATCGTCGTTGTCAACCGCGAGCATTATCCGGTCATTGAAAGCTTCCGTCTCGTCATAGAGGGAACGGACCATTTCAATATCGGCGATATCATCATCGATGACCTTCTTGACGAAATCATCCATCTTCCTGAATTCGAAGACGGCAATGATGGAGGAAACGAACAGTACCAGCGAGAGCAATACGCATCCCGTCGTCACTTTCCTCCGGATTCCCATATCACTTATCTTTCCCATAAGTCATACATTTCTCTTAACCTGCAAATGTAGTTAAAAAACCGGAAGATTGTCAACTGCTATATATCAAAGATATATAAACAGACGGGTCCGCACCGGAAAGTGCGGACCCGCGTGGGTTAACCTTGCAAAAACCCGATTATTTCTCTGCGGTATAAGCAATCATATCGAGGACCTTGTTGGAATAGCCCCACTCGTTGTCATACCAGGAGATAACCTTCACGAACTTGTCGGTCAGGTAAACGCCTGCGTTTGCATCGAAGATGGAGGTACGGGAGTCGCCCGTGAAGTCGCTCGAAACAACTGCGTCTTCGGTATAGCCGAGGATGCCCTTGAACTCGCCCTCGGATGCCTTCTTCATCGCTGCGCAGATATCTTCCTTGCTTGCGGGACGGGAGAGGTTGACGGTGAGGTCAACTACGGAGACGTCCAGCGTAGGAACGCGCATCGAGATACCGGTAAGTTTGCCGTTGAGCGAAGGGATAACCTTGCCGACTGCCTTTGCTGCACCGGTGGTCGAAGGGATGATATTGCCGCCTGCTGCACGGCCGCCGCGCCAGTCCTTGGCGGAAGGACCGTCAACGGTCTTCTGGGTAGCGGTGGTTGCGTGAACCGTCGTCATCAGACCGCTCTCGATACCGAATGCATCGTTGAGAACCTTAGCGATCGGAGCGAGGCAGTTGGTGGTGCAGGATGCGTTGGAAATGATATTCTGGCCTGCATAGGTGGTGTGGTTGACACCGTAAACGAACATCGGGGTGTCGTCCTTGGAAGGAGCCGACATAATGACCTTCTTGGCACCTGCCTTGAGGTGAGCCTCAGCCTTCTCCTTGGTCAGGAACAGACCGGTAGACTCTACGATGTACTCAGCGCCGATCTCATTCCACTTGAGGTTAGCGGGATCCTTCTCGCTGGTGACGCGGATCTTGTTGCCGTTCACTACGAGGCAGCCGTCAACGACCTCGACGGTACCGTCGAAACGTCCGTGGACGGAGTCATACTTGAGCATATAAGCCATATAATCGACGTCGATCAGGTCGTTGATACCGACCACGAGGATGTCATTGCGCTTCTGCGCTGCGCGGAATACCAGACGGCCGATGCGGCCGAAACCATTGATACCGATTTTTATCTGCTTCATGATATTAATGAATTGTGTTGTCTCAATTGTCCTGCAAATGTAGCAAATTATTTGATACAAAATCCTAAATTTGCAGTGTCCTTGATTCAAAAAGAAATGCGTTACTACCTGATAGCCGGAGAAGCCTCCGGAGATATGCACGGGGCGGCATTGATTCGCTCGCTCAGGCAGATTGACAGCGCGGCTGAAATGCGTTTCCACGGCGGCGGGAAAATGCTCGAAGCCGCGGGCGGAGGACTGTTCCGCGACTACCGCGAAACGGCCGTGATGGGCATTACGGAGGTCGCATTCAAGATGCGCCGCATACTGCGCAACATTTCAGATGTCCGTCGGGACATCCTGGCCTGGAAACCGGACGTACTGATCCTGATCGACTATCCGGGTTTCAATATGCGGATGGCAAAGTTTGCGCACCGTCAGGGAATCAAGGTCTGCTACTACATCGCACCGAAGGTCTGGGCACGCGCGGAAGGCCGCGTGAAGCAGATGCGCCGCGACATCGATATGCTCTATGTCATTTTCCCCTTCGAGAAGGAATACTTCCGCCGCCACGGCATCGAGGCCCGCTATTTCTGCAATCCTCTCGCGGAAAAGATTCACGCCGCCGAAGGCGAACGGGAGAAGATGGTCGCGCTGCTGCCGGGCAGCCGAAAGGCCGAACTGGGCTGGATGCTGCCGCGGTTTGCAGCCATCGAGCAGATGATGCGCCTCTCCGACCCTACTTCGCCGTGGCACGGATGGCGGCTCGTCATTCCGGCTGCGCCGAACGTAACCCCGGATGAGATTCGCAGCCGCCTGCCGGAAGACAGCAGGATCGAAATAGTCACCGGCCGCACCTACGAAGTGCTCTCCAAGGCATCCTCGGCGATCGTCAATTCGGGCACCGCATCATTCGAAGCGGCGCTGTTCCTCACGCCGCAGATCGTCAGTTACGGAGTCAATTTCATCACGTGGGTATATGGCCGCCTCGCCATCAAGGTCAAATATATCAGCCTCGCCAATATCATTCTCGACCGGCTGATTTTCCCGGAACTTATTCAGGGAGCCGCTACGCCGGAGGTACTTCTATCCGCACTGGAGAGCGCTACATTTGACGACAGCACCCGCTCCGGGATGCTCGCGGGTTACGACGAGCTGCGCGGGATGCTTGAATGCCGCGGCGAAGGCAGCGTAACTGACCAAATCGCAGCCGATTTGATACAATACTTCGGAAAATAACTATCTTTGAGGTATGAAACTTCACGCTTACAAATTCCAGGGAGCTGGCAACGACTTCGTCATCATCGACAATCCGGACGGTAATATCACACTCACCGAGGCGCAGATCCGCAAGCTTTGCGACCGTCGTTTCGGCATCGGAGCCGACGGCCTGATGACCGTCTCGCCTTCGAAAGAAGCCGATTTCTCGATGAGGTATTACAATTCCGACGGACTCGAGGGCCTGATGTGCGGCAACGGCGGCCGCTGCATTTCCGCATTTTTCGCCAAGAAAAAAGCGGCTGCGGCAGAGGCAAAAGGAATGCATCTGGAATTTGACGCGGCTGACGGACGGCACTGCTCGGACATCCTCGAGTCACCGGAAGGCCCCCTCGCGCCGGGAATGCGTTTCACCGTGAAACTCAAGATGCTCGACCTGGTTCCCGACGCAGATGGCAATTCGCCCGTAACCTGCTATCCCGAGGGCTATTCAGTCGATACCGGATGCCCGCATTTCGTGATGTTCGTAAAGGGCCTCAACAATTATAACGTAGATGGCGAAGGCCGTATGTGGCGTTATGATTCCAGGTTTCCGATCGGCACCAACGTGGACTTCGTGGAGCCTACTTCGGAAGGTCTGGTAATGCGTACCTACGAGCGCGGCGTGGAGTGCGAGACTCTCGCCTGCGGTACGGGCGCGGTGGCTGTGGCGGTTGTTTCATACGCCTGCGGCATACGCAATTTCGCAAATGACGGTCGTCGCATCCGCTACGAAATCATCGCGCGCGGAGACCGTCTGAAAGTGGATTTCCTGCCGAGCGAAGGCCCCGGTGACGGCGGCGCTTACGCGGGCGCATTCCACGACCTGCGACTCACCGGCCCCGCGACATTCGTCTTCGAGACCGAGATAGAAATCTAATTCCGTTTTTCCCGAAATCAGTTCCGGGCACCGAAAATACGCGTACCTATACGGATATGCGTTGCCCCCTCTTCGACGGCAATCGGCCAGTCGCCGGACATTCCCATCGAGAGGCAGTCGAACTGCGCGGCGGCGTCGGCCCGTCCGGCATCGGAGAGCATCTTCCGCACTTCGTCGAAAAGCATTTTGAGCGAACGGAATTCGCTGCGTACCTGATTGCTGTCAGCGGTCAGCGAAGCCATTCCCATAAGTCCGCGGAAACGCACCGAAGTCAGCACTTTGAAATGCGGCACGAGATCCAGGATTTCCTCGCGGGAGAAACCCTGCTTGCTCTCCTCCGAAGCGATATGCACCTCCAAAAGGCAGTCAACCACGCGGCCGAGCGAAGCGGCGCAGGAGTCGATGGCCGTGAGCAGGTGAACCGAATCCACGGACTCTATCATTGCGGCGCAGGGCACTACCAATTTAATCTTGTTGGTCTGAAGATGACCTATCATATGCCATTGGATGTCCTTCGGAGCCTCGGCAGCCTTTGCCGCCATCTCCTGCGGGCGGTTCTCGCCGAACACCCTCTGCCCTGCCCCGTATGCCTCCATTACGGCTTCAAGGGGCTTGAATTTGGAAACTGCCACCAGGCATACACCCTGTGGCAGTTCCTTTCGTATCTCTTCGAGATTATCTGTTATCTGACTCATTTGCGCTGTTGCTGTTGCTGCTGGCGATACATCTCATCGAGACGGGCACGGAAGCCTGACTTCTTCTTCTTTTCAGGCTTTGCCATATTGCGCTGCAGCTGTGCGTAGAACTTGTCCTTATCTATTGAACGGCGAATCAGCACGTTCTGGATAATCGTGATGATGTTGGAGAGCAGGTAGTAGTAGCTCAGACCGGCGGAGAAATTGTTGCAGAGGAAGACCATCATTATAGGCATCATCCATACCTGCATAAACTTCATACCGGGCATCGAACTCGTATCGGTATTGGGCATCGTCATCTTGGAGTAAGCCCACATCGAAATACCCATCAGCAGGGCGAACAGCGAGATGTGGTCGCCGTAGAGAGGGATATTGAATCCGAAGTTCAGGATCGAGTCATAGGTGCTGAGGTCTTCCGCCCAAAGGAACGGCTGCTGACGGAGTTCGAACGATGCCGGGAAGAAACGGAACATCGCCCACAGGATGGGGAACTGCAGCAGCATCGGCAGACAGCCGCCGAACATACTCACCCCGGCCTTCTTGTAGAGGTCCATCGTAGCCTGGGACTTCTTCATCGCGTCCTCCTGCTTCGGATAACGCGCGTTGATCTTGTCCACCTCCGGCTTGAGCAGCTGCATCTTTGCAGATGATGCGTACGAACGGTAAGTAAGCGGGAAGATGACCAGCTTGATGATGAGCGTAAGCAGCAGGATGATCAGGCCGTAACTTGCTATCGAACGGCTCAGCCAGTTGAAGATCGGGATGATGACGTAACGTGAAATCGAACCGATGATCTTGCCGCCGAGCGGGATAATTTTCTCGAACTTCTCGCCGTAGGACTTTAGCGTCGGGAAGTGGTTGGGACCGAAATAGAAGTGCATCGGAATCGAGAAGTCCGCGCTGCGGGGATCAATCTCTACGCCGAGTTTTGCCCAGCTGTGCATCAGCATACCGTCGGCCTGTCCTTCGGGATAGAACTTGTTGGAGATTTCGCCTCCGGCAAATTCGTTGTCAGCAACGAGGATGGCCGAGAAGAACTGCGGCTGGAAACCGATCCAGCGCAGGCGTGTAGGGAATGTCTCGTGAACTGATTCCTTGCGCTGGCCGATGGTCTTCACGTCGCCCGAAGCGCCGCCGTTGCGGTAAGCCACGGCCGAATATTTGCGCTCGTTCTTGTAACCCTTCTCCATACGGGGCAGATCCGCAGCCCAACCGAGAGTCATCTGAGTCGTGCCGCGTGCCAGATAGCGGTCCATACCCACGAAATGCAGCTCGTAGTCAAGCATATATGCATCCGCGGGGAGGTTATAGACTGCGTCGATCCAAGCCGATTCGCCGAAAGGCAGACGGAATACTATATGGTAATCGTCAGCGGAAACGCACTGCCAGTTGAACTCCTGCAGCTCGACATACTGGTCAATAGAGTTGAACTCCAGCTGTATCGTGCTGTGACCGGGAGAAAGCAGGTGGATATCCGTGCTGTCATACTTGAAGTAATCCTT
>CAMZIP010000030.1 GCA_947307265.1 uncultured Bacteroidales bacterium
CGGATAGAGCGACTGCAGGCGGGTTTGCAGAGCCTCGGCTGCCTCCGCGCCGGCATCTTCGCCGGCAAATATGAGCAGAATGTCGCGGTCTGCCGCGCCGAGAGTGCAGCAGAGTGCTTCCGCCGCCTCTTCGGGTGTCTTGCCCGTCACGAGTATGTCCTTGCGCGTGAGACCGGCGTAGTCACCTTCGCGGGCAGTTTCAGTATCGCGGATGATGCGTGAGACCATTCCCGTGACCACGCCTTCGATGGCTTCGACGAGCGAGGATTCTATCTCGTCGGCGCTGTCGATCGAAGTATCGAGGTTCGCCATCGCGAAATACCCTTCACCGATGGTCTTGCAAGGGATGACGCGAATGTCTGACTGGTTGTAGAGTTGCGCCGCCTGCTGTGCGGTGAGCAGTATATTTGAATTGTTGGGAAGTACGAATATCGTTTCCGCGCTGACGCGGTCAAATGCCTCCAGGAATGCCTGCACAGGCGGATTCATCGTTTGGCCGCCGGCAATCACCTCGTCCGCTCCCATTTCGCGGAACGCGGAAACCAGGCCTTCGCCGGATGCCACTGCCACCACGCCATAAGCCTTGCGGCGGGTCTTGAACCGTTCGTCCATATGGTTCTCGTGGTGCTGCAAAGTCATATTCTCAATCTTCAGGGTGAGATATTCGCCGTACTGCTGGCAATGGTTGAGGATATTGCCGGGCGTGGGGGTGTGAATATGCACCTTGATGATGCTTCCGTCGCGGAAGAAAACCAGCGAATCGCCGTTCTGCTGCAGCCAGTCCGAGATGACGCTCTCGTCGAAATGCTCCAGGTCCACCTTGCTCCGCTGCAGGCGCAGCAGGAACTCCGTGCAATAACCGAATTCCAGCACGCTGTCTTCGGTAAATGCATCCAGATCGACCTTTGGTGCGGCTGTATTGCCGCTTTCCGGCGCCGAAACAGATTCGACGGGATTGCCGTGCAGTGCGTCGCGCATTCCTTCGATGATGTAGAGCAGGCCCGCGCCGCCGCTGTCCACGACACCCGCTTTCTTGAGTACGTCAAGCAGGTCGGGAGTATGTTCGAGCGAGACGGCCATCCGTTCCGCCATACAGTCGAAATATGTTGCAAGGCCGTCGCCTTCGAGGCCGTCAACGCCTTCGCGCAGCACGGTCAGGATGGTTCCTTCGACCGGCACGGAAACGGCCCCGTATGCCTCCTTGACGGCGCATTGCATCGCAGCGGCGAATGCTTCGGTATCAGCCTCCGCCAGTCCTTCGAGGCCCTTTGCCAGACCCGCGAAGATGCGCGAGAGGATTACTCCGGAATTGCCGCGTGCGCCGAGCAGCATACCGCGGGATGCATTTGCGGCCATTTCGCCGAGCGTATCACCGGTTGCCTGGCAGCCGGCCGCGATGGTCATATACATATTGTCTCCGGTGTCTCCGTCGGGGATGGGAAACACATTCAGGTCATTGACCGTCTTGCGGTTGGCATCCAGCCGTGCGGCTCCGCTCCGGATGAGAGTCAGGTACTTTGAAGCCTTGAGAGTCACGGTTTATTCGGATTTAAGCGCCACGATGGACTTGCGGAATGCAGGAATTCGGAGCATCAGGTTGAATACGAACGGCTCCAGCGAATAGGTCAGCAGTATCGTGGAGGTCATACCGATGACCGTAATCAGTCCGATGGAGCGGATGGAAGGATGGTTGGCGAAAATGAGCGAAAGGACCACTATGAGAAGTACCATCGCGGAGAAGAAGATCGCCGTCTTATGCCATTCCAGAAGGTCGTTCCGGCCGGTACGGGCCTTGGCCAGCAAGCCTTCCATCACGAAGATGCTGTAGTCCACGCCGATGCCGTACACGAACGTCGAGATGACTATATTGATAAGATTGAATTCCAGTCCGAATACCGCCATAAGGCCCTGCATCAGATACCAGCTGAGGAACATCGGCAGGAATGCTATGACAGAGACTCCGAAGCGGCGGAACGCCAGCAGGAGCACGAGGAACACGAAGATCGAAGATATCCAGAGCGTCTTGGAGAAGTCGTCGTGGATGATCTTGACGAGGTCGCTGCAATAGTAGAACGGCTCCAGCACCAGTACGTGCGGAAGCGCCGTGAGAGCATCTGCAACGGTATCGGTGTCCTCTACGAGGAATGAAACCGGGGTAAATACCAGATAGCGGCCCGAATCTTCAAGTTCGATATAATTGCCTGCAAGTTCTTCCGGCAGTACGCCCGAATCATAGAGCGAGCCGGTGGTGTATTCCGTTTCGAGCAGGGCATCGAATGAACGGAACAGTTTCGGATCGAGACCGGCCTTGCTGGCGGCTGCGGCCACATCTGCCTTGGCGCGCGCCATACGGCCGGGAGTCCAGAATGCATTCCAGGCCTTGATGCGCTCTTCCTGACGGGAAGTAGGCTGGAGGAGTACTGCCGCCAGCGTGGACGAACCCTTGATGACACCGCTTTCAGTCAGCGAATCGATACGCTCAAGCAGGGCTTCATTATACTCCAGGGCGCTGTCGAGATCCTCGTCCCAGGCTGCGAAATACAGGCTGAAGCAGCCGTTCTGATGATTCTTTTCATATAGTTGCTGACTCTCGACAAGAGGCTCGTTGTCATAGTCGAGATTGCGCAGGTCGCTGTCGAATCGTACGCGGGGGCTCATTATGAGTCCGACTATCATCACTATTCCGAGGCCGCCGAGAATCCAGGGATTGCGGTCCCAGGGCAGGCCGTTGACGCGGTCGATCATATGGAAACCCTTGTACTTGCGGACCTTGATCTGGCTGCGACGGAGGAAGTGCGGCAGGAATATCAGCGAGAAGAGCGTGCTGCCGGTAAGCGCAAAGGATGCGAACAGGCCGAAGTCGCGAAGCAGGTCGCTTTCGGTAAACAGCAGCGCCAGGAATGCGCCTACGGTTGTCATACATCCGAGAATGACCGGCGTGGACTGATCGCGGAGCATCTTCGGTACGTCTTCCGTGAAATAGTAATGTATCAGCACGTGCAGTATGTAACTGATGGCCACGCCGAGTACAATTGCGCCCATTCCAAGAGCCAGCAGCGACATCGAGCCCTTCATCCAGTACAGTATGCATACCGAGAATGCCGTACCGTAAGCGATGGGGGCCACTATCTGCAGGATATATCTGATGTCGTGGAAGCACAGCAGCAGGATGATAATGATCACGATAAGTGAAATGCCTACCGTCAGGATAATGTCCCGCTTGATGGTCGAAGCGTTGGAAACGCTGCCGAGAGTATCGCCGTGAACGAGCACTTTTATGTCCGGATAATCTGCCTGCAGAGCCTTGCTGGAGCGCTGTAACATACGGAACAGTTCAGTTCCCTTGCCGGATTCGGTATAAACGAAATTCGGAGAAAGAAATGCCTCGCATACAGTGCTGTCAGGACTGAAGAAATGCCCTTCGATGATATTCATTCCGCCTGCTCCGCTGCCCCGGTTCGCCGAGGACATAAAGAGCGAGAGCAGTGTCTCGTGCATATTGATGGGGTCCAATGCAATCAGGGAAGATATCTGGCCCGTCTCGTCCTCTTCCATAATTTTGCGGTTTTGGACCATCTGCTGCTCGATTGCCTCCCGCTGCAGGAGAGCCTCGATCTGCGGGTACCACGCCGTATCGATGAACGTAGGCAGGTGCTGGAGTCCGAAATCCAGCGCATTCAGCGCCATACCGGCATCCAGGTTGTAGAGGATATTGTCAATGTATTCGCCGTCAGCATCTTCTTCCAGGAGCAGATAGATAAACTCGTCCATATATCCGGCAAGTTCTTCCGGCTCTGCGGTACATCCCTCCCGCGAAGTGAGTTGGATGATGACTTTATCTTTCAGTTTGATGTCACTGAAAGCAAGGTCGTTTTCCATACTGCTGCGGGGCAGCAGTTTCATTACGTCCTCTTCGAGGTTGATGCGGATTCCGAAGAAAATGAAAATAGCAGTCGTCAGCCCGAGAATCAGATACAGAAGTGTCTTGCGGTGGCTGAAGAAGTTATACAGCGGTACAAAAATCTTGTGCATTGGTCTTAATAATCACAAATCAACAAAGGTAACACTTTTTGCAATACGCGGGCGCGCGAGGGGCGCATTTTATTAATTTTTTGGTTTATGTTTTTTTAGTACTTTTGTACATAAATCCAAACTCTGCAACTCTATGAAAAAATTGCTCTGCACCTTGTTTCTGGCGGTTATCGCAATAAGTATGGCACCTAATTCCAGCGCACTCGAAGATCCGGATCCGAAAGGCTCGCTTATCGGAAGCGCAATGATCGGTCCGAAGTTCATCTTCGGAATTCATTCACACATCAATATCTGCCTCGATCCGAGCATTATGCTGGATTATGTCATTACTGACAATCTCGGTCCCGGCCATCTTGCAGCAGGCGCAGGTCTGGGTGTGTATTATTTCTCCAAAATCCAGCTGGATTTCGGTGATATCCAGAAGAAGCTGGGCTTATATCTGACTCCCCGCGTCTATTACGGTTTGAATATAACCGATAAACTCGAGGCTCACGCCGGTGTTTCGATGGGTGCAGGTTTAGTCCGCAACCAGGTCTATTACACGAATGGCACTACAAAGTTCGATCATCCGTACTCTTTCAAGTTCAGCATCGGTCCGCTTCTCGGCGTCCGCTACTACATCAAAAAGGAACTGGGCTTGACGGCGGAGATTCAGACGCACGATTTCGCACCTATCATTGGCGTAGGTGTCTCGTATTTCCTGTAATGATTGTTTAAAAACCAACATAAATGTACAATGATTTTCAAAAGCATCTGACGGCCGAACTGCAGGCTATCAAGGATGCTGGCCTCTATAAGGAGGAACGTGTCATAACATCCGCACAGAAGGCGGACATTACGGTCGGAAAGGGCGATAAGGTCCTCAATTTCTGCGCTAACAATTACCTTGGCCTGGCCAACAGCCCGGAACTGATCGAGGCTGCGAAGAAGGCTCTCGATACCCACGGCTACGGTATGGCATCCGTCCGTTTTATCTGCGGAACGGGCGACCTGCAGAAGAAACTCGAAGAGAAGATCAGCGAGTTCTTCGGCACCGAGGATACGATTCTCTATACTTCCTGCTTTGATGCAAACGGCGGCGTGTTCGAGCCCCTGCTCGACGAAAATGACGCCATCATCTCCGATTCTCTGAACCACGCTTCCATCATCGACGGCGTGCGTCTCTGCAAGGCACAGCGCTACCGCTACGCAAATGCGAATATGGAAGAACTTGAGAATTGCCTCAAGACCGCGCAGGCACAGCGCCATCGTCTCATCGTCACCGACGGTGTGTTCTCGATGGACGGCAATGTCTGCCCGCTCGACAAGATCTACGAACTGGCTTCCAAGTACAACGCAATGGTTATGGTGGACGAGTCGCACTCCGCAGGTGTCGTCGGCCGTACCGGCCGCGGTACCACGGAGCAGTTCAACCTCCGCGGCAAGATCGAAATCCTTACCGGTACCCTCGGCAAGGCATTCGGCGGCGCAGTCGGCGGATTTGTCACCGGCAAGAAGGAGATCGTCGCAATGCTTCGCCAGCGTTCGCGTCCGTACCTGTTCTCCAACTCCATCCCGCCGATGGTCGCCGCGGCAGGCGTCCGTATGTTCGAGATGATGAGCGAGACCAACGCGCTTCAGGACAAACTGCACTCCAACACGGATTATTTCGTAAAGAAGATGAAGGCTGCCGGCTTCGATATCAAGCCTACCCAGTCCGCTATCTGCGCAGTTATGCTGTATGACGCTCCGCTCAGCCAGAAGTTCGCAGCCCGCCTGCAGGACGAAGGCATCTACGTTACCGGTTTCTACTATCCCGTCGTTCCGAAGGGCCAGGCCCGCATCCGCGTCCAGGTCTCCGCAGGTCACGAGGTAGAGCATCTCGACAAGTGCGTCGAGGCGTTCACCAAGATCGGCAAGGAACTTGGCGTGCTCAAATAATCAGGTATCGTTACACGACAATAATTAAGGCCGGTCCCGTTCAGGGCCGGCCTTGATTTTTGCCTTATAGGCAAGACTTAGTTCATATAATCCCAGGCGGGAAGCATTACCGGCTTGGTGCCGAGAGCCCTGACTGCATCCGGGTTGGTGATGTACTTACGGTGCAGCACGATGCGGAACAGATATGCATCGAACCATTCGTTGGTCAGGATCATATAACCGTTGTGGCAGCTCTTCGGGCCCCAGCTGTTCTCGAACATCCACTTGACGGGCTTGTCGTTCTCGTCGGTATCGCAGGCCACGAGCAGCATTGCGTGTGACGAACCGCTCTGGCGGGTGAGGATGCGGGCCTTCTTGTCCATATTGAGGGTGATGCCGAAGAGGGACTCATAGTCGTACTGGTCGAGGTCGAGGATACCGGTCTCGCGGTTGCAGTATTTGCCGACGTCGCTCGAGGTATAGACAGGGTTGTTGTCCTTGATGGAAGCCAGTGCAGCGTCGCGGATCTCGTCCATAGGGAGGTTGAGGTAGATCCAGTTGACACCTTCCATAGTGTTGCGGTAACTAGCGATCTCATATACCTGATAGTACGGACGGGTAGGGTCGTTCATAATCATAACCATATCCGCGCTGTTGTACTCGTGCGGCGGAACGATGCTGTGATAGAAGTCCAGAGGGTTGGAGGTGAGAGTGTGAACCTCGCCCTTTGTATCCTTGTAGCACCAGGTAAACTCCTCAGGAGGATTGCCGAGGCAGAGTGCCAGGATGCGATAGACTTCCTTCATAATCTGAATCTTCTGCTTGCGCAGGTCGCGCATCTTTGCGCCTGCTGCAGCTGCTTCGCGAAGTTCCCAACCGCCGGTGCGGAGTTTCTCGTTGAGGATGGAACGCATCTGTGCGGTATTGTTGGACTGCTCGGTCTCGGGCATTACATCTGCCGGAACCGCGCCGTACTTCTCAGCGATGTCGATGAAGAGATTCCAGACGCCGCCGTCACCTACAGGGCTTTTGAAGTAGAAAGCCACCTCGCGGTCATCCATATCCTTGGATGCGGTAGCGATGACGTTCTCGAGGAAGAGGTTGGATTTCTCGAACAGATCCCAGAAGGAATTGTAGTTCTGTGAGAAATAGAACTCCTTGACGCCGAACTTCTTGGCTGCGATGGTGCGGATCTCGTTCTGCGAGCAGAAGAGCCAGCAGCGGCCGGAGCTGAGCTGGTTGGTGATACCGCGCACGTCGGTCTTATACTTGAAATAGTCGTCCAGTTTGCCGAGCGCTTCGCGGCTGTAAGCAAACTGAGTGATGCCCTTGTTGTTGGTAAGGATGTTCTGCAGAGCCGTGGTAGGTCCGTCCAGGACGAAGCTGTTCTGGATATCCTTGATGTCTTCCTTGGTGAGGGAGCCGGGCTTGGATTTGGTGATTTCGCTCTTGCTGATGGTCTGCGCGTTTGCGCCGAAGCACATAAGAAGCGCCGATGCAAGAATCAGGAATTTTTTCATAAATATCTGGTTTTAATTGTTTTTCATTGCTTCTTCGACATCCTCGACGGTTATCGGGAGACGCTTGGTGCCGAGCAGGCGCGCGCCCTTCTCCGTAATGAGCACGTCATCCTCGAGGCGGATGCCGCCGAAGTCGTAGTATGCCTTGAGTTTTTCGAAGTTGACATACTGGGCGTTGGTGCCTTCCTTCTTCCATTTCTCGATGAGAGCGGGGATGAAGTAGATACCGGGTTCGTCGGTAATCACCTGACCGGGCTCCAGCAGGCGCGCCATACGCAGGGAGCCGAGTCCGAGCTGCTTTGCACGCTCCTGGCCGGGTCCGTAACCGACGTTGTTCTCGCCGAGGTCTTCCATATCGTGTACGTCGAGACCCATATTGTGTCCCAGTCCGTGAGGCATAAAGAGTCCCTGGACGCCGGCTGCGCACATCTCTTCGATGTCTCCGTGAATCAGGCCGAGGTTGCTCAGGCCCTGGAGGATGATCTTCGATGCTCCGAGGTGGACGTCCTTATATGTGATACCCGGACGTGCCATATCGAGTGCGTAATTGTTGGCCGTCGAAACGATGGTATAAATCTCTTTCTGCTTCTGGGTGAATTTGCCGCCGCAGGGCCACGTACGGGTGAAATCGGATGCGTAGTGCGAAGCGATTTCGGCGCCGGCGTCGATGACGCAGAGTTTGCCGTCGGTAATGATGCCGTCGTGGTTATGGTTGTGCAGCGTCTCGCCGTGCTGCGAGAGAATGGTAGCGAAAGAGGTCATATAACCGCCGCCGGTGCAGACACCCTCCATTACGCCTACGAGTTCCTGCTCGACCATACCGGGCTTCATCATCTGCATTGCGGTATAATGCATCGCATAACCGAGGTCGCAGGCACGCTCGATCTGCTCGATCTCGCAGGGCTCCTTGATCAGGCGCTGCTTGACTACGCCGAGGACGAAATCAAGGCTTGCTTTCTGCTTGAGTTCTTCGAACGGAATGCCCAGCATCTTGTGGAGCATAATCTTGTTGTGGTCGCGGTAGGGTGGCAGGAAATGAACCTTGCGTCCCTTTGCCATAGCGGCCTTTACGCAGTCTTCCAACTTTGCAAGAGGTGCGGTATGAGCCACTCCGACGCGTGCGGCTTCGTCCTTGAGCAGCGGCTGCGGGCCCATCCAGATGATATCGTCGATATCGACGTCATCTCCGAAAATGGTTTCTTCTCCCGACTCGAGGTCGATGACGGCTGCCAGATCGGGCTTGTCCAGTCCGAAATAATACAGGAACGTGCTGTCCTGGCGGAAGAGGTACTGGTTGTTGGGATAGTTGCAGCTGGACTCGTTGTTGCCCAGGAAAAGCAGGATGCCTTCGCCGACAGACTTTTTCAGAACGTCGCGGCGGGACGTATAGATGGATTTTTCGAATAGAAACATAACTTTACAAATCTATAGACTTGTAAAATTAAGCATTTTTTCGGACAAATGCGGAAAATCTTTCTGCTTCGCTTTCGTCTATGAAGCAGGTGGCTACGGGAATGTAGAACAGGCGTTCGCGTAGCCAGTCTGAAATGCCCTGGACGTGCAGCAGGCGGCAGGCGTCTTTTTCGGTGGTCAGCAGCAGAGTGGTAGGGTTGCGGCGCGAAAACCGTTCGATTGCCCGGATATCTGCTCCGGTGAAGCGGTGGTGATCTCCGAAAGTGCGGTGGCGCACGGAATCAAAATCTTTGTACAGATACAGTTCCAACGGCTTCGGATTGGCTATACCGGAGAACATAAACACGCGTTTGGAGTATGTGTAGCGCGGATCGCCTTCGGCAAATACCGCCTTCATCTGGAGGTATTCCGTCGTGGCGAAAAACAGTTCCTGGTCCTGGCGGAGATTGAGCCTGCGGCGAATGTCCTCGCGCTGGAAATCCCCGACGTACGCGGGGCATTTGGTTATGACAAGTGCATCGGCGCGCGAGACCTGCGAAGGAAGGTCGCGCAGGCGGCCGATCGGCAGCAGTTCATCCTTCCAGAAAGGCCTGTTCCAGTTGCTCAGCAGGATGTTGACCTTCGGCCGGATGCTGCGATGCTGGAACCCGTCGTCGAGCAATATCACGTCAGGGCGTTCGTCGGAGGCCAGAAGCATATCGATGCCCCGGGCGCGCCTACGGTCCACTGCAACCGTTACTTCAGGGAATTTGCGCTTTATCTGGAGCGGCTCGTCCCCGACTTCGTCGGCGGTGCTGTCCACGTTTACCATCCGGAATCCGCGGGTGCGGCGAAGGTATCCCCGCGAAAGCACTGCGATGCGTTTTTCGTCCTTGAGCAGGCTGCAAAGCAGTTCTGTCACGGGCGTTTTGCCGGTGCCTCCGGCGGAAATATTGCCTACGCAGATGACGGGCACGTCCCACTGCCGGGATTTGAGCAATCCCCGGTCGAATGCCCGGTGGCGGAGCCTCAGGACAAGCCAATATGGAAAAAGGAGGAATTGGCTGATTCTCATCCCCAACGTTCTCCTATGTAGTCGATGACACCGAAAAGTTCCTCCGGATCGTCGGTGGTCACGAGGCGCAGGCGCGTTTCGCGGAAGTTGTCAAGTCCCTTGAAGTAACTCGACAGGTGGCGTCGCATCTCCAGCACGCCGACGCGCGGGCCTTTTACTTCCAGCGACTTGGCAAGATGCCTGCGGGCCAGTGCAACCCGTTCCGCCACGCTCATTGGCGGCAGTATTTCTCCGGTATCGAGATAATGACGGATGTCGCGGAATATCCACGGATGCCCGAAACTTGCACGGCCTATCATTATGCCGTCCACGCCGTAGCGGTCGAATGCCTCGCGGGCCTGCTCCGGGGTAGTTATATCGCCGTTGCCGATGATCGGAATCCGCATCCTCGGATTGGCCTTGACTTCGCCGATAAGCGTCCAGTCGGCCTCTCCGCGGTATAACTGACTTCTGGTGCGGCCGTGAATGGTAAGCGCCGAGATACCTGCATCCTGCAGGCGTTCGGCCAGGGGCACGATAATCTTGCTCTCCTCGTCCCAGCCCAGACGCGTCTTGACTGTCACCGGCAGATGCACCGCATCCACCACCCGGCGGGTGATATCGACCATCTTGTCAGGCTCGCGCATCATTCCGCTGCCTGCGCCGCGACGGGCGATTTTATTCACCGGGCAGCCGAAATTGATGTCGATGAAATCGGGACCGGCCTCTTCTGCGCGGACGGCGGCATCTACCATTGCCTCAGGGATATGACCGTAAATCTGGATGCCGATGGGCCGCTCATAGTCATAGACCTGCATCTTTGCGATGGTCTTGGCCGAATCGCGAATGAGTCCGTCGGACGAAATGAACTCAGTATAAAGCACATCCGCACCGTATTCCTTGCAGACGAAGCGGAACGAAGCGTCCGTCACGTCTTCCATCGGAGCCAGCAGCAGCGGCCTTTCGCGGAGTTCAATGTGCCCTATATTCATTTTTTCGGTTTTGCTCTGCAAAAATAGTAGTATCTTTGGCTTTCCCAAAATCAAAAAGCAAAATGGCCTGGACTGACATAATTGCTATAATTCTCGGACTTACCGGTCTGGTCGGATGCATCTTGCCGGTCATTCCCGGTCCGCCGCTCAGTTGGGCGGGCCTTCTGGTGCTGTTTCTGGCCCCGGGAACCGAGGTCAGCACCACCAGCCTGTTTATCTGGCTGGCAGTAGTGGTACTCGTGACAGTTCTCGACTATGTCGTGCCTTCGTGGATGACCCGTGCCACCGGAGGATCGAAGGCCGCCGGCCGCGGAGCCTTTATAGGCACGCTTGTCGGCCTGTTTTTCTTCGCTCCCTGGGGCATTATAGTCGGCCCGTTCGCCGGCGCGCTGGTCGCCGAACTGATTTTTGCCCGCAAGGATTTACAGGGTTCGATGGCCTCGGCTTTCGGCGCTTTTATGGGATTTATTTCGAGCACGCTCGTCAAACTCATCATATCCGGTATCATTTTATACAAGATATTGAAGTGTGTGATAGGCTGATGGCTTGATATTTGTTGCAATAGTGCGTCCCGTCGCGCGCGACGGGTTGGTTTTGAAATTATTATTACTATGCGATACAGACTGATTACAATCGCCGTTCTGGCTGCTTTCCTTTCCGCCGCGCCGGCTTCATTCGCGCAGCAGGAACAGCCCGAAGGGCAGAAACTCTCGCTGAGCCTCGTTCAGGCGCAGGATTTTGCTTCGCTGCACAACGCTACGCTGCAGAATGCTTCGCTCGACATTCGCCGTGCAGAGGCCGCCAAGTGGAAATCCATCGCCTCGATGCTGCCGCAGATCAGCGCAGGAGTCGATTATTCCAACTATTTCGGTTACAAGATGAATATCGGAGCGATGCAGATTGCGATGCCGCCGTATGCTTCGCTCGGCGTAACGACCGCTGTCGGACTTAGCGGCGCCTCGTTCATCAGCGTCGGGATTGCCGAGATTTCCAAGAGAATGGCGGACCTGACCCGCGAAAATACCGAGCAGCAGGTGCGCGACCAGGTCAAGGTGCTGTATTATTCGGCACTCGTGACGGAAGAAACCATCCGCGTGCTGGAAGAAAACCTCGCCAGCCTGCGCAAGCTCCACGAGATGTCGCAGCGTTCGGTGGAAATCGGCGTTGCCGAGCAGACTTCAGCGGACCAGCTGAAGGTGCAGGTCGGTATGATGGAAAATTCCATTTCAGCCACCCGCCGTTCGCTCGAGATGATATACAACACTCTCCGCCTGCAACTCAACGTCGGTACGGATACCGCCGTTCAACTTACCCAGAGCCTTGACGAACTGGTCAATCTGGCTACCGCCGAGGCGCTTCTGAGCGAAGAGTTCGATATCGAAGACAACCGCGACTTCCGCCTGCTCAAGGAGAGCACCGAACTGGCCCGCCGCCAGATTGCCCTGACAGGCTGGAGCAACGGCCCGACGATCAGCGTTTTCCATCAGTACAACACTCGTAAATATTTCAGCGACGAGGCTACGATGAATATGACTCCGCCGAATATGCTCGGCGTTTCGCTCAAGGTGCCCCTGTTCACCTCCGGAATGAATAGTATGTCGATCCGCGATGCGCGTCTCTCATATCAGAAACAACACAACACGCTGG
>CAMZIP010000031.1 GCA_947307265.1 uncultured Bacteroidales bacterium
AGTTATTACACCCAGAAAGAGAACGTCGAAGTTGCACAGCGCATTTTCGACAACATTGCCGGCAAATACGAATACGGCGTCGCTTCGAGCCTCGAACTCACCAACGCCGGGACAACGCTCCTTTCGGCCCGCAGCAGTTATGTGCAGGCCCTTATGGACATAGTCAACGCACAGATTTCACTCGAACAACTCCTGAATAAATAGTTACATCAATGAAATACAATTTCCTTTTCATCATTGCAGTTGCAGGCCTGCTGGCCTCAGGTTGCGGTAACGGCAACAAGCAGCAGATGCAGCAGGTCGAGCGCGAAGAACTGGTAGAGGTTACGGTCCTGCATCCCAGCGCCATTACCCGCACACTCGACATTTCAACCAACCTTCTGGGTTACCAGACGGTCAATGTGGCGCCTTCGGTTACGGGCCGTATCGAGCATATTTTCGTGGATGTCGGAAGCAATGTCCGTCAGGGTGAAATGCTGGTGCGTATGGACCAGAACCAATACAACACTACGAAGCTCACGCACGCCAACCTGCAGGTTGAAATCCAGCGAATGGAGGCTCTCCGCGAGAGCGGTTCCGTATCCCAGCAGGCTTATGACCAGACGCGTCTCAGTTATGAGCAGACCACCGAAAGCCTCGCATTCCTCGAGAAAAACACTTTCGTGCGCGCTCCGTTCTCCGGCGTTATTTCGGCCAAGAACTATGAGGACGGCGAACTTTACGGCGGTCAGGCCATTCTGGTACTGACGCAGATTGCCACTCTCAAGGCGCTGATTGCCATCCCCGAGAGTTATTATCCCCAGGTTCACAACGGAATGAAGGTCGATATCCACAGCGATATCTATCCCGACCAGGTATTCCCCGCAACGGTCGAGACGGTCTATCCGACGGTTGATCCCGCCACCCATACCTTCCAGGTGAAACTCCGCATTCCCAACGGTAACCTTCGCCTGCGTCCCGGTATGTATGTCCGCACGAAACTCGAGATGGGCGACGATACGGCGATGCTGGTGCCTTATTCGGCAGTCCAGAAACTCACCGGTTCCAACGACCGTTACGTTATGCTGGATGACGGCGGTGTTGCAAAGCGCGTTTTCGTGACGCTCGGTCAGCGCTTCGACGAGAATATCGAGATTCTTGGCGACAGCCTTTCCGAAGGAGACCGCCTCGTGACGGTCGGTCAGGCAAGGCTCGTGGACGGTTCGAAACTTAAAATCACGCAGGAGAACTAAGCGATGAGCATTTACAAAACAGCGATAGGCAAACCGGTGACCACCGCCCTGGTATTCGTGGCGGTCATCGTCATCGGCCTCTTCTCGCTCCGCAATCTGCCGATCGACCAGTTCCCGGAGATGGATCCGCCGTATGTCACGGTGATGACCACCTATGCGGGAGCGAGTGCCGGCGAGATAGAGACCAATGTCACCAAAATCATCGAGAACTCCCTGACTTCCGTCGACGGCCTCAAGGAACTGACCTCCTCTTCGCGTGACAATCTTTCCGTCGTCAGTCTCGAATTGGAGTGGGGTACGGACCTGGACGAAGCGGTCAACGACATACGTTCGTATATCGATATGATCAAGAGCAACCTTCCCGACGGTTGCTCCAATCCGGTCATCTTCAAACTCAACAGCAGCCTGATGCCTATCATCCAGTATTCATTTACTGCCGATGAAAGCTATCCGGGCCTGGAGAAGATTCTCAACGACGAGGTTATCCCGCAACTCAACCGAATCGACGGCATCGGTTCGGTCTCGGTTAGCGGTGCGCCCGACCGTTACGTATATATAGATATAGACCAGACCAGGCTGGATGCCTACAATCTCTCGCTCGAGCAGGTGGCTGCCGCCATTTCCGCAGGCAACCTCAACCTTTCGAGCGGTACGGTCAAGATGGACCGCCAGCAGTATCAGATGCAGGTCCGCAGCGAATACGTACAGAGTTCGGAGATCGGCGACATCGTAGTCTCGACCGATATGGCAGGCCGCCAGATTTTCGTGCACGACCTTGCGGCGGTGCGCGATACCATCAAGGACCTGTCGCTCGACGAGAAGGTTGACGGTCGCGAAGCGGTGCGTCTCATAGTCGCGAAGAAGTCCGGTTCCAATACCGTCAAGGTCTGTAAGAACGTCCGCCGCGAACTTGCCAAAATCGAGAAGTCACTGCCTTCCGACGTACATATTTCGCTCATTTACGATTCGTCGGAAGACATCGAGAACGCTATTTCATCTCTCGAAGAATCCATCCTCTACGCACTGCTGTTCGTTGTGCTGGTGGTCTTCTTCTTCCTCGGCAACTGGCGCGCGACACTCATCATCGGCGTAACGATACCTATATCGCTGGTGGTCGCGTTCATTTACCTGTTCGTGTCCGACAGTTCCCTCAACATCATATCCCTGTCCGCGTTGACCGTGGCAATCGGTATGGTGGTCGATGACGCAATCGTCGTGCTTGAGAATATTTCCAAGCATATTGACCGAGGCAGTTCGCCCCGCGAGGCGGCCATCTACGCTACCAACGAGGTCTGGACTTCGGTCATCGCCACGACGCTTGTCATTGCGGCCGTATTCATCCCCCTGACAATGCTCAAGGGTATGGCCGGCATCCTCTTCAAGGAACTTGGCTGGATTGTGACCATCGTGGTCTCGACATCTACCATCATCGCTATTTCGCTTATCCCGATGCTCTGCAGCAAGATTCTCAAGGGCAAGAAGGTCACCGTAACGGAGGATGGCCGACTGGTCGAGATGAATAAGCAGGCAGGCTGGTACAAGCGCTATATAGTATCGTTGCTTGACCGCATAGACGTGCTCTACAGCCGTCTGCTGCGCTGGTGCCTTAATCATAAGGCCGCTACGATAGCCATCGCGGTGACGTTCTTCGTCCTGACGCTGATTCCCGCCCGCACCATCGGTTCCGACTTTATGCAGAAGACCGATAACGGCCGTCTTTCGGTGACAGTCGAATTGCAGCGCGGTACGCGAATCGAAGAAACCGCCCGCCTCGCCCGTCAGCTGGAAACCCGCTTTATGACCTTGGTGCCGGAGATTACCCGTATCTCTACATCTGCCGGCAGCAACGATGAGAGCAATATCAGCGCCCTCTTCTCCGCTACCACTAACTACAAGATTTCGATGACGGTGGTATGCTGCAAGCGTCGCGAACGTGAACGCGGTATCGAAGAAATTGCCGAGGTGCTCCGTCAGGAAATGGCGTCTTACGCCGAAATCGTCGACAGCCGCTGCTTCCCCGCAAGCGGAATGGGCGGCGGTAATTCCTCCACCGTGGATGTCGAAATTTACGGTTACGACTTTGACGAGACCGGTTTGCTTGCCGAAGAATTGCGCGCCAAGATTGCCGCAAACATCCCCGGCGCCCGCAATATCGTCATCAGCCGCGACAAGGACCGTCCCGAGCTGAAGGTCACCCTCGACAAGGAAAAACTCGCGCGTCACGGTCTCAATTCATCGACAGTTTCGACATATATCCGCAACCGAGTTACCGGTTATACTGCCGGATTCCTGAAGGAGGACGGCGACGAATACAATATTGTCGTGCGACTCAAGGAAGAGGACCGCAACTCCATTTCCGACGTGCTCGATTTCTCCATTCCGACGGCGACCGGAGGTCGTATCCGGCTCGGCGAAGTGGCTCATATCGACGAATATTGGGCTCCCCAGACCATCGAGCGCAAGAGCCGCCAGCGCTATGTCAAGGTATCCGTCACGCCGTACGGTATGTCCCTCGGCGAACTGGCGACGCAGGTTCAGGCTGTGCTTGACGATACCTCCATTCCGAGCGGAATATCAGTCGCCATTGCAGGTGACTACGAGGAGCAGCAAGAGACATTCGGGGATATTATAACCCTGGCCCTGCTGATCATCCTTCTCGTCTATATCGTTATGGCATCCCAGTTCGAGTCGCTCAAGAAGCCGGCCATCATCCTGCTGGCTCTGCCGTTCGCTATTTCGGGTGTCATCCTCGCCCTCTGGATAACCGGTACGAGCCTCGATATGATCGGCGCTCTCGGTGCTGTGATGCTGATCGGTATCGCAGTCAAGAACGGTATCGTGCTGGTGGACTACATCAACCTGATGCGCGACCGCGGCTATGAGCTGAATGAGGCAATCGCCCTCTCCGGTGCGTCCCGTCTGCGTCCTGTGATGATGACGGCGTTCACGACTCTGCTCGGTATGCTCCCGATGGCTCTGAGCCAGGGCGACGGCAGCGAGATGTGGCATCCTCTGGGCATCGTGGTCATCGGCGGTCTGCTCGTCTCGACTTTCGTGACGCTGATTATCGTCCCGGTGGTCTATGCGACCATTTCGCGCAGCGGCGAACGCGACAAGGAGAAGAAGCACCGCAAGGAATTCGTATTTATGAAAATCAATCCGGACGCATAATATGAAAAGTGTACTTATAATATTCAACCAGGCATTTACCTCCCGAGTGGAGTTTATGCTCGACGAACTTCAGATCCGGGGATTTTCGTTCTTCGAACAGGTCCAGGGACGCGGCTCCGTAAACGGCGAACCCCGCCGCGGCACGCATACCTGGCCCGAGATGAATTCGGCCCTGCTGACCGTCGTACCCGACGAAAAGGTCGATGAACTGCTGCTGACCGTACGCAAGTTGGATGCCCGCAACCGCGAGGTCGGTATCCGCGCCTTCGTATGGAACATCGAGCAGACGGTTTAGAGAAATTATTTATATTTGCGAAAACAACATTAAAACTATCAGAATATGGCAATGGCTATTAGCGACAGCAATTACGGCGAGATCGTCGCAGGCGCAGGCTCCCAGCCCGTCGTGATTGACTTTTGGGCTACCTGGTGCGGCCCGTGCAGAATGATCGCTCCCATCGTGGACGAACTGGCACAGAAATACGAAGGCAAGATCGTAATCACCAAGTGCAACGTTGACGAAAACAGCGCGCTGCCGCAGAAATTCGGCATCCGCAATATCCCGACGCTGGTGTTCCTCAAGGACGGCGAGATTATCGGCCGTCATATCGGAGCTGCTTCCAAGCAGGACCTGGACGCCAAGTTCGCGGCACTCCTCTAATCAAGACACACACCACACAATCAGATTATTTATGAAAAAGTTAATTCGCATCACCCTTGCTTTCGCGGTAATGCTGATGGCAGCCCAGACGGTTCACGCCGAAGGCGTAATCATCAAGGGCGGTTATACCAGCAACCGTGTGAACATCGATGATATCTACAACATCAGCGGTATGCCCTCGTGGCACGCAGGTGTCGGTTATCAGACTGCAAGCAAGTACGGTTTCACGCTGCAGCCCGAATTGCTCTATGTGGCAAAGAATTTCTCGCTCGACGGCAACAAAGTGACCACCCACAACCTTCAGATTCCGCTCAATCTCCAGTGGGGCGTCGATCTGCTTGTCGCCAAGCCTTTCATTTTCGTATCCCCGTACCTGATGTACAATGTCAAGAGTCTTTATGACGGAGAAGGGGATTCTAAGGCAGCGCTCGATAAGTTCGTCAACGGAATCAAGGCATTTGACTACGGCGTCGGAATCGGTGCCGGCATCAATGTCTTCAGCCTCCAGCTGACCATCAAGTACAGTTGGGCTCTCAACGATACCTACAACTGGTCTGCGTGGAGTTCGGATATCTCCAATCTCGATACCTCCAACGCTATGCTGGACATTTCCCTGGGAATCAATTTCTAGGAAAGGCCCGCCGCAGAATGCTTATCGGAGCCGCACGGATCATTCCCTGCGGCTCCGATTGTTTTTTCCCCAGGCGGCACATTTTTTGCGAAATCAAACAATTGTTGCTAATTTTGGCACGCTAAAAAAGACGAATGATGAAAAAGACTTTTCTGACTCTGATTATTGCACTTTGCACCGTAGTGCTCGCAGGAGCGCAGGATCTTGGACAGGTTACTGAGCTTTATAACGGTGCGGCAACTCTTCTCAACGAAGGTAACAAAGTAGAAGCACTCGCACAGTTTGAGCAGACCCTCGCAAGCGCAGAGGCGCTTGGCGACGAAGGCGCAGAGATCGCATCCAAATGCAAGGCTACCATTCCGAGCCTCTCCCTCTCCATCGCAAAGGGTTATGCAAATGAGCAGAATATCGATATGGCTCTCACGACACTCGAGAAGACCGTTTCTCTCGCAGAGAAGTGCGGTGACGAGGGCGTGGCAGCAGAGGCTTCCGGCCTTATCAAGACTCTGGGCAACAACCAGAAACTTGCTACCGCCAACAGCCTTTTCAACCAGAAGGATTTCGCAGGCGCTATCGAGGCTTACAACGCTGTCATCGAGGCTGATCCCGACAATGGTACCGCATATTTCCGCCTCGGCGTGGCAAAGCTCCGCACGGGCGATTTGGACGGCTCGATAGAGACCCTGACTCTCGCGGCAGACAAGCTCGCGGACAACGCGGCTCAGCTCAAGGCTGTCAACGACCAGCTCTACAAGGCTTATCTGACCAAGGCGAACAACTGCTACAAGGCCAAGGATATGAAGGGCACCCTCGAGAACGCGCAGAAGTCTGTCGAGGTAGCTGACAACGCAAATGCCCAGAAGCTTATCGGTCACTCAGCATCCGCTCTAAAGCAGTACAAGATCGCCGCTGACGGTTACGAGGCATACCTCGCACTCAATCCGGAAGCAAAGGACAAGGTCCAGATCTACTACCAGGTTGGTTCCGCTTACCAGAACCTCGGCGACAAGGACAAGGCTTGCGGTTACTTCAAGGAGATCGCGCAGGATCCCAAGTGGGGTGAGGGCGCAAGGTATCAGATGACCGTTCTCAAATGCAACTAGAGCTACTTGCTCCGGCACGCAATTCTGACATCGGCATCGCAGCGGTTGACTGCGGTGCCGATGCCGTATATATAGCAGGTCCGGCTTTCGGGGCGCGCGCTGCGGCTGGCAATGATGTCTCGGACATCGCCCGCCTGTGCAAGTACGCGCACCGTTTCGGCGTACGCATCTATGCCACCGTCAATACCATCATCTATAAGGATGAGCTGGCTGCCGCCGAAAAACTGCTTTGGGACCTGTACGAAGCCGGAGTGGATGCTTTCATCATACAGGATGCCGGTATTCTCAGGATGAACCGGCCTCCGGTGCCTCTGCACGCCTCTACGCAGATGGCGATTCGCACTCCTGAAGATGCCGCGCGGCTCTGCCGGTTCGGATTCGAGAGGCTCATTCTCGAGCGTCAGCTTTCGCTCGAAGAGATTCGCGCCATCCGCAGTGTGACTGACTGTGAACTCGAATTCTTCGTCCACGGGGCGCTCTGTGTATCATATAGCGGCAACTGCTATCTGAGCCAGTATCTCGCCGGACGAAGCGCCAATCGCGGAGCCTGCATACAGGCCTGCCGCGGCCGATACGATCTCGTAGATGCAGACGGAAAGGTGCTCGTGCGTGACAGGAGCCTGCTGTCGCTGAAGGATTTCCGGCTTGACGGCCGGATAGCGGATCTGGTTGAGGCCGGAATCTGCTCGTTCAAGATAGAAGGCCGCCTCAAGAATGCAGCCTACGTCAAAAACGTGGTCCGTCATTACCGCAACGTCATAGACGCTTACCTGAAAGAGCATCCGGAACACAGCCGTGCATCGTTCGGTGCGGTTGAGGGTGGTTTTAAGCCGGATCTGGACCCGGTTTTCAACCGCGGTTATACGGAGGCCTGGCTGGACGGAGTTCGTAAGGACAAATGGCTCTCGGAAGATGCTTCGAAGTCGATGGGCGAACTGCTCGGCACGATAACGGCCATTCAGGGCAACTATATCACCATCGATACCGACAAAACTCTCGCTAATGGTGACGGATTGGCTTTCGTAGGCCCCAACGGACAGATAGACGGTCAGCGTGCCGACCTTGTCGAAGGCCGCCGCATCCGCATCAAGGATGCTTCCGGACTGCATACCGGCCAGAAAGTGTACCGCAATTATTCCCTCCGCCTGGAGCGCGAGATAGACAATAATATGCCCCGTCGCCTGCTTTCGGCCGCTGTCACTTATCGCACCGAAGGCGGCAGGACGGTATTTGAGGCACGCTGCGAAAACGGCTGCACGGCCAGGATTGCGGAGCAGGAGTCGCATTCCGTGGCCGACAAGCCCGAGAGGGCGCTCGAGACGCTCCGCAGCCAGATTGAGAAGGTCAGTTCCCAGATTCGTTTCAGCCTTGAGAATGTTGAAGGTGACGAGGTTTATTTCTATCCTGCAGCATACCTCAATGACATTCGCCGCCGGCTGGCGGCAGCCCTCGAAGATGCCTCCGACAGCGCATATAAGCGCCACGAGCCGAAGCCGGAGTCGCAGGACATACCTGCGTTTCCTGCAGACCTGACATATCTCGCCAACTGCGCCAATCCCCTTGCCGAGTCGCTCTATCGCGCAAACGGCGCCGTTAACATAGCTCCCGCGTATGAGATTCGGCAGGATGCAGATGCCGAACTGATGCGAATGAGATACTGCATCCGCTACGAATTGGGTCTCTGCCCGAAGCAGCATCCTACTGCGAAAGTGAAACTGCCGTTGTACCTGGTCAACCGGGGTTACCGTCTCCGCCTCGACTTCGATTGTGCACGGTGTGAAATGACAGTCCGTCGAGGATAATTTTTGTATATTTGCCGAAAGTATGCAGTTAGCGAAAGTCATAGGCAACAGTGAGTTGAAGCAGCAGTTGGCACAAATGGTGCGCGGCGGCCGCCTCTCTCACGCCATACTGCTCTGCGAGGACGGGCAGTGGGGTGCGATGGCCATTGCGGTCGCGCTGGCGCAGTTGCTCAACTGCACCGAACCGCACGAAGAAGATTCCTGCGGCGTCTGTGATTCGTGCCACAAATACGGCAAACTGATTCATCCGGATCTGCATTTCGTATTTCCGACGGCGTCGGCCAAAAGCCTGAGCGAATCGGAGAAAAAGGCTCCCATCTCGGATTACTTTATGAATCAGTGGCGCGAACTGCTGCTCAAGAATCCGTATTTCAGCGAACAGGAACTCTACGACGCGCTCGGCATCGAGAACAAGAGCGCCGGAATCAGCGTCCACGAGTCCAAGCGCATATTCGAGAAACTTTCCCTGCGGTCATTTGAAGGCGAATACAATACGCTCATAATCTACCTGCCGGAGAAGATGAACGCCGAGGCCGCCAACAAGTTGCTCAAACTGCTGGAAGAGCCGCCTGTGGGGACCATTTTCATTATGGTCTCGCACGCGCCCGAAAACCTCCTTTCGACCATCCGTTCGCGCTGCCAGCGCATAAACCTTCGTCCGCTTTCGCGTGAGGAAGAGGCTCAGGCCGGGATTGCGCGAACGATAGACCAGGAGTATCACGAGCTTACCACGACTCTGCTTAAGGCCTGCCTGGCAAAGGACCTGCTGGCCACTTTCCCCGTCTGGGAAGCGGTGGCCGATATGGGTCGCGAAAAGCAGAGGGAGTGGGTATCATATACCGAAGATTTCCTGCGGAAAATGATGCTCGCCGCCAACGGGATGGAGCAGATCGCCTGCCCCCTGCCGGAGGAACGCGCCGTCATCGCAGATCTTGCCGACAAGGTCAAGCCCGCCTTTTACGAGAAGGGTTTCAAGGCGCTGGAAGGCGCACTGACGGGTATTGCCGCCAATGTCAACCCTAAACTGCTGTATTGCAACCTTTGCAATACGCTGTTACTTGCAATGTAAACTGTTATGGAAGAGAATATAAAAGAAAAGGGAGTCACGACTTACGACTGTTCGCGCGGTTGCACGGTGGAGCGTTCGCCTCTCGGCGCCCTCAACTTGGATTATAAGCCCGGCTGCTGCAAACTCGCGGATTTCAACTGGCTCCGCGACGTGCCGCAGGTGGACCGTTACAACCTCTACGAAGTGAGGTTCAAGAATACGCGCAAGCAGATTTACCGCAACGATTCGGGCCAGATTATCAAGGAAGGCGATATCGTGGTGGTCGAGGCTGCCAATGGTCACGACGTAGGTATCGTGACGCTCTGCGGTCCGCTGGTCAATCACCAGATTACGCGCCGCCGCATCCGTCCGGACGGCGATGATTTCCGCAAGATTTACCGCAAAGCGAAGATTCTTGACATCGAAAGGTGGCAGGAGGCTATCGCTCGCGAGCACGCGGTAATGATCCGTTCGCGCCAGTTGGCCGCCCGTCTCGGTCTGGATATGAAGATCGGCGATGTAGAGTTCCAGGGCGACGGTACGAAGGCTATTTTCTATTATATCGCAGACGAGCGCGTGGACTTCCGCCAGCTGATCAAGGATTTTGCGGAGGAATTCCGCATCCGCGTGGAAATGAAGCAGATCGGGGCCCGTCAGGAAGCCGGTCTCATCGGAGGCATCGGCGTCTGCGGACGTCCGCTGTGCTGCTCCGCTTATATGTCCGACTTCCAGTCGATTACGACGCAGGCTGCGCGTTGCCAGGATCTGTCGCTCAATCCGCAGAAACTTGCCGGCCAGTGCAGCAAGCTCAAATGCTGCATCAACTACGAAGTTTCGGTGCATCTGGATGCGCAGAAGAATATGCCGCAGGTCCGCGAACCGCTGGAGTTCAAGGACGGCAAGGCGTTCCTCGTGCGTACCGAAGTGCTCCGCGGACTTATGTATTTCTCTTACGACAAGAACAGCCTTGTCAAGATCTGGCCGCTTTCGGCGCAGCAGGTGAGGGATATCCAGGCTATGAATGCCCGCGGCGAGATGCCTGATTCGTTGCAGGAAACCAACCGCAGCGAGGAAGAGGAGCCCGGATTCTCCAGCCCCGTCGGAGATGACAGCATCACCCGTTTCGACGAGCGCAAGCGCAACAACAACCGCCATCGCAATAACCGTGGCGGACGCAATAATCATCACGGCCGCCGCAACAAGGACGGCAAAAAGGATGACAACGCCTAAATTATTGGCTGCCGCTCTGCTGGCGCTGGTTTTATGCTCCTGCTCTCATCCGCGGGAGCAGTATTCTTTTAAGTTTGCGCCGGGCAAGGGAGTGTATGATTTCGAACTGATGATGGACTCTCCGGAGGCCTTTTACGAGACATCGATAGCGTGCCGTTACAATGCCGCGCATATCCGCGATACGGTCATTCCGGTGACTATCACCGTTACGGCTCCGGACGGCCGGACGGCGGAGGATTTCATCGACCTGCCGCTCGAACGCCGCGAAGGTGTCACGGTGCGCCGCGCAGACGGTTCGCGTACCGATATCCGCTGGCCGTGGCGCAGGCATATACAGGTGGCCGATACCGGTCTGTGGAAGGTTTCGGTAAGACTCGATGCGCCTTCGCAGCGCCGTCACGTTCAGGGAATGGGCGTTGCCCTCACAAGAGAAAACTGACAATATGGGATCCAAGGATAAACTCAAGAGATTTGCAGAGAATGCGACGTTCAGTTGCCTGATTCAGCCCCGCACGGAGGAAGTGCTGGGTTGCGACCATCCGCTCAAGGGCCACTGGAGGGAGCGTTTCGGCAACGACAACCCCATCATCCTCGAACTTGGCTGCGGTAAGGGTGAATATACCGTCGCTTTGGCTGAAAGGTATCCGGATAAAAATTTCATCGGCATAGATATCAAGGGCGCAAGGCTCTGGAAGGGTGCCAAATATGCAGAGCAGAACAAGATGCCCAACGTGGCGTTCATCCGCACTCGCATAGAGTTTATCAGTTCGCTGTTCGCCGAAGGCGAGGTCTCCGGCATCTGGATTACTTTCGCCGATCCTCAGGAGCGCAAGCCGCGCAAGCGTCTCACCAGCACGATGTTCCTGCGCCGCTATGCCGGCTTCCTCAAGGACGGAGGCGTCATCCACCTCAAGACCGACAGCCGCCTGCTGCATAATTATACCCTCCAACTTGCACAGCAGAACGGCCTGGAGGTCATCTGCCACGATGAGGATATTTACGGCCACGGCCTTGCCGACGAGACGCTCTCCATCAAGACCTTCTACGAGGCCTCATTCCTCGCCAAAGGCATTCCCATCACCTATCTGGCCTTCCGCCTGGATACCAAAAAGCCCCTCACGGAGCCTGACTGGGACCAGGAACCCTACGAACAGGCCTATAAAACCGATACCCGAAGTTTTTAATAATCTCAACAAAGAAGTAACGGTCTGATGTCTTTTCCCGCCGGCCAGGCGCCAATTATTGCCATAGGGGACCTGTTGGTTTCACCGGAGATCGTGACGGAGTTTTTCGCCTGCGATTATGAGGTGTGCCGCGGGGCGTGCTGCATAGTGGGCGAGAGCGGGGCGCCGCTCGAAGAAGAGGAGGCTGCGCAGCTGGAAAGGGAGTATCCGCGTTATGCAGAATGGCTCTCTGATGAAGCTCGTGCAAAAGTCGAGAGCGAAGGCTTTTTCG
>CAMZIP010000032.1 GCA_947307265.1 uncultured Bacteroidales bacterium
TCATACCGGCCTTAGAAGCGCTGTAATTGCACTGGCCTGCATTTCCGTGGACACCCACCACCGAACTCATACTGATGATGGAGCCTCCGCGCTGACGCATCATCACGGGCGCGACAGCGTGAATGAAATTGAACGCACTCTTGAGATTGACCTTGAGCACGGCATCCCACTGATCCTCGGTCATTCGCAGCATCAGCGTATCACGCGTAATACCTGCATTGTTGACCAGGATATCCAGATGACCGAACTCATTCACGACGGCTGCGACGGCATCGGCAGCCGAATTGAAATCCGAAGCATCCGAAGCCAGCGCAAGCACCTTCACGCCGAACGCTTCGAGTTCCGCGCGGGTAGCCTCGGCCACCTCGTCGATTTTAAGGTCAGTAAAAGCGATGTCAGCACCTTCGGCCGCGTAGGCCAATGCGACGCTCTTGCCAATTCCACGGGCCGCTCCGGTAATGAGGGCCACTTTTCCTTTGAGTAAATCCATATTCTTAAACAACTTCAGCCAGCAGGTCATATTCACCCGCCGAAACTATTTTAACATCAAAAAACTTGCCTACGGCAGCCTCGGGACCTGAGCCGCCTGCCACCTTCTGAAGGGATGCGGCGTCTCCGACGAGAATCTCGCCGTCCACTTCAGGCGACTCGAAACGCGAACGGGTGACCAGCACGCCATCCGCATACGAATCTGCCAGAACACGTTCGACAGTCCCGATGCGCGAGACATTGTAAGCCTCCGAAATACCGCTCTGGACTTCCATCAGCCGGTCGTAACGCTCCTGCTTGACCTCCTCCGGAATGACGTCCTTGAGATGTTCTGCACCCCAGGTGCCTTCCTCCTCGGAATAGCGGAAAGCGCCGAGACGTTCGAAACGATACTCGCGGACGAAATCCAGCAACCGTTCGAACTCGGCCTCCCCTTCTCCGGGATGGCCCACCATCAGCGTGGTACGGAGTACGACACCCGGCACGGCTTCGCGGATACGGTCGAGAATCCGGCGCGTACCGTCGCCGTCGATATGGCGGCGCATCGCCTGCAACACCGCATCTTCGCTGTGCTGCAGCGGAATATCCAGATACGGGCAGAGTTTCGGATTGGTCGCCATTGCATCAAGCACATCCTGCGGAAATCCTTCCGGATACGAATAATGCAGGCGGATCCGTTCGATGCCGTCGATTTCCGACAGACGGTCGATCAGTCGACGGAGTTCCCGGCGGCCATAGAGATCCATTCCGTAATACGTCGTATCCTGCGCGATGACGATCAGTTCGCGGACACCGCTCTCGGCAAGCGACCGGGCCTCATCCTCGAGCACCTCGATCGGCACTGAAACGTGAGGCCCGCGAATCAGCGGGATAGCGCAATACGAGCAGCGGCGGTCGCATCCTTCGGAAATTTTGAGATACGCATAATGCGCCGGAGTCGTCAGGTAGCGGCGGGCGGCAAGCGACGGATTGGCCGGCACGTGCAGCGCCTGCAGCAACTGAGGCATTTCATTTACTCCGAAAAATCCATCCACCTCCGGAATCAGGCCGGGCAGTTCGCTGCGGTATCGCTGGGCAAGGCAGCCCATCACGAACAGATGCCGGATGCGGCCTTCCTGTCGGTCGCGGACAGCTTCCAGAATGGTATTGACCGACTCCTCCTTGGCATCGCCGATAAATCCGCAGGTATTGATGACCACGGTATCAGCCGGTTCCAGCAGCGGATCGGCCTCCTCCGGGACAACTGTATATCCGCCCGCCTGAGCCAGGCGCAGCAGATGCTCCGAATCCACGCGATTCTTCGAGCAGCCAAGCGATATGAGCCGGATGCGGGACATTAAGCCTCCTTTGCCTCCTCGGCCTCAGCCTCGTCCTCTTCCTCTGCGAAATCGAGGGAAGAGAACTTAAGCAGGCAGTTGTACCACTCCAGAATCTTCTTCATATGCGAGACATAGAAGCGGTCTGCATCATAATCGGGAATAACCTCGCGGAAGAACGCCTCGATCTTGCGGGGATCGGACTTGGGGGACATAGCCTCGCCGTTTGAGAGATTCTCTGCCATCTTCTTGAGCACATCCTTCAGGCTGATATCCGCCTCATCGGTATAGATGGAGATATCGGACAGCGAAGAAACGCGTGCGTGAGCGCCGAAAGTCGTGCGGCGGCCGGTCTCGAGTGATTCTGCGATAATGCCGGCCTTTGCCTGTGCCAGATAACGGAAGAGACCGTGCTCTCCGGAAACTGACAGTATAGTTTTAAGATCAGTTTTTTCCATAAACAACAGTTTTTATCTTTTGTAAAATATTATCAATCTGAGGGACAAGCGGCACGGAGCCGGAATTGTCCACTGTAAAATCTGCAAGTGCCACGCGCTGCTCATCACTCCACTGGAGCGAGATGCGAAGTGCCACCTGTTCGGGCGTCTTGTTGTCGCGGGCGCAGACGCGTTCGATACGCAGGTCTTCGGGCGCCGTCACGACCACTACATAATCGGGTTTGATACCGTCTACCGGCTTTTCGAGCAGGATGGCCGACTCGATAAGCACGATATCCGATTCCTGCATTTCCGCCCAGCGGGCGAAATCGCGGGCGACGGCCGGATGCACGAGAGCCTCAACCTTGCGGCGAACTTCCATATCGTTGAATATCCGCGCGGCGAGTTGAATCCTGTCAAGACTGCCGTCGGGAGAAATAATCCCCTGCCCCGCCACCTCCGCAACCGCGGCAAGCAACTGCGGGTCGCGGTCATACAGGCTCTTGGCTGCGGCATCCGAATCATAGGCGGGAATTCCCATTGCGCGAAAGATATCGACGACAAATGATTTGCCGCTGCCTATGCCGCCCGTACAAAGTATGACAGTCCTGCTCATTTGCGGTCACGGATAAGACATTCGACGAGAGGCGGATCGAGACTATACTCGTACACCTCGAAAGAATTGGAGCGAAGCACCGGCACAGCCTTCGTCGTCATTCCGCCGGAAACGGTGCGATAATCCACCGTCAGCGAAAAATCAGAAGCACTGACGCGCGTCCCGTAAGGCACCTTGCACAGGACTTTCACCTTCGACGGCAGGACGGTAACCGAACGGTTGCGGGGAATGCGGAGCACGCGCACATCCATTTCCAGAGGAAACTCGACATAGCGCACCACGTCCACCACGTAATCCACGCGGTTGCGTTCCAGACGGAAACCGGGAATCTCATTGAGAGCCACCGAACCGCGCGTCGGACGGTCGAGACCTTCGAGACCAATCGTAGCCGTGCTGACGTGGTCCACCAGATGCAGATCCTGTTCGCGGCCATAGACATTTACCGAGTCGGGAATCAGTCGCAGAGGCTTGTCCGCCATATATTGCGGAGCAAATCCCAGTGACTGCCGCACCTCGATCGGCACGCGCTTGAAACCCTGTCGGATCATATGGAACGAAAGCGTCGTTTCCTCGATATAGGAAATATCCAGCTCGCTTCCGAAATACTCCACTATGCCGTTGTAAAGGTCGCGAGAATTGACCAGGAAGAAGTTGTCCCGGTTAAGGTCGCGGCGGATGAACTCAGGCTCCAGCGTAACCTTCACCTCGAGCGGCTTGCGTTCGCTGTTGCGATACTTCTGCATCTCGAAACCCTTGGCCTCGGCATCAATCCACAGCACCTCTTCGGAGAGCGAATTGGCCTCGTAGCCTTCCATCGGGGTATCGAGCATAATGCGGCAGTGCACCGTCACCGGATGCGGCTGCCATAGATTGTAACTTGCCCGCATAAAAACGGCAAGAAGAAATGGCAATGATTGCCAAATTTCCCCTTCTGTCTCTGATTACGTCTTTTATGCGGCGCCAGTTCATTAGTTCTGCTGGGTCTCGCTGAAATCGCGGACGAGAGAGGCCTTGTCAACCTTGATCTTGACGTTCTCGTCAACTTCGAGGAGCACCTTCGAACCTTCGACCGAAACCACCTTGCCGTAGATACCGCCTGCGGTCACGACCTTGTCACCCTTTGAAAGACCCTCGCGGAACTTGTTGAGTTCCTTCTGGCGCTTCTGCTGGGGACGGATCATAAAGAGCCACATAATGACGAAGATAACGGCGAGCATCAGCAGGAAGCTGAGGTTGCCGCCGCCCTTGGGTGCTGCTGCTTCGGCCTGAAGCAGGGTGAAAAACATCATTTTCATAGTACTATGCTTTTAAAAGATTTATTTTCAGAATTGCATCATTTCTTCCTTGATCTTGACGATCTCGCCGGAAGCGATTTTCTCCTTTATGACCTTATCGAGAATGCCGTTGACGAAGACGTGGCTGTTGGCCGTGCTGTAGAACTTCGAAATCTCGACATACTCGTTGATGGTGGCCTTGACGGGAATCGAAGGGAAATGCACTGCCTCGGCGATACCCATCACCATCAGCACCATATCCGTCGAAACGAGGCGCTGCGAATCCCAGTTCTCCACCTTCGAATGGATGAGCTGTGAATACTCGTCGAAACCGGCGATGGATTCCTCCAGCAGTTCGCGGGCGAATGCCTTGTCGTCCGGCTGCAGGAACGCGCGCTTGCCCATTACCTGGTCCAGACTCTCGAGTCCGCTGCGGCGACTGGCCGCAACCTGGTCGTTGATGGCGCGGATGATGACATTCAGCACGTAGCAGATATCATCCAGCCAGAAGGCGGAACGTTCCTCGATGATGCTCTCGAGCATCGGGTCATCCTCGAATTCCTCTTCGAAGATGCGCCTCCAGAGCAGACAGTCAGCCTCGAAAGAATCCTCGTCGGAAGTTATGTATTCACGGTAGTAATCTGAAGAAAGGATGGAGGCGGTCAGTTTCTTGATATAGACGTCGTGCTCCGCCCAGCTGAGTGCGTGGTTCTGGCAGAACTTGCCGAACTCGGGATCACTCAGCAGAAGCGCGGTGAAACGGTTTTTCACGAAACGGTAACTCGGCGAGGCTTCCTCCGCTGTCGGATGGAATTTGCGAAGACCTGTCTCTATGCGTTCACGGGCGATGCGGGTGACGCTGCCGGTGATATTCAGCATAAAATAGTACAGTTCCGGCGTCATATCGCACGCCTTCATCAGATTCTTGACTGCCGCATCAACACTCTCGCCACCTGAATAAACGTGGGCGTAGAGAGTCTTGAAGGCTTTTATTCGTATTAATCTGCGATTTAGCATATCAAATTCAGTCAATTATTTTGCAAAGATAATCTTAATAACGAAAATAAAAGTTAACTTTGCTAAAAATAAAACGGAATTATGTATTTTGAAGATTACGAAAATGCCGGTCGGCAGGAGCACTCTGGAGATGATGTCTTTTCGAAGCCGATCCGCGCGGGAAAGAGGACCTATTTCTTTGATGTAAAGGCCACGAAGGGAAACGATTACTATCTGACCATAACCGAGAGCAAGCGGCGTGTGGAACAGGACGGACGTTTTGTCTATGACAAGCACAAGATTTTCCTGTACAAAGAAGACTTCGCAAAATTCACCGAAGGTCTCCAGGAAGTCATCGACTATATCCGCGAACGCTGCCCCATCCCCGACCATACCCCTCAGGAAGCAGGTTACCAGGACGTTAAGTTCGAGGAACTGTAATAATGAAAAAGATTAAAACCGTCGGCGTTCTTACCTCAGGAGGAGATGCTCCGGGAATGAACGCCTGCATCCGCGCGGTTACGCGGTCAGCAATATATTCAGGCTGGAAAGTCATCGGTATCTACCGCGGCTTCGAAGGTATGATTGCCGGTGAATGCCAGGAACTTACCACAGAGGACGTAAGCAATATCATCCAGCGCGGAGGCACCATCCTCAAGACCTCCCGCAGCGATGAGTTTACGACGCCCGAAGGCCGCAAGAAGGCATACGACAACTGCATCAAAAAGTTCGGCATAGATGCCCTGATAGTCATCGGCGGCAACGGCTCGCTCACCGGTGCGCAGGAGTTCGCCAAGGAATATGACATCCCCTGCATCGGTCTGCCCGGCACCATCGACAACGACCTCTACGGCACCGATTCTACCATCGGTTACGATACGGCGCTCAACACCATCGTAGATGCAGTGGACAAGATCCGCGATACGGCTTGCTCGCACGACCGTATTTTCTTCGTAGAAGTGATGGGACGCGACGCAGGTTTCCTCGCGCAGAACAGCGCCATCGCTTCCGGTGCGGAGGCTGCCATCATTCCGGAGGAATACACCTCCGTCGACCAGCTCGGCAGCCTGATCAGCCGCGGATTCCGCAAAAGCAAAAACAGCAGCATCGTGATTTGCTCCGAGAGCCACTCGATCGAAGGCGGCATTATGCATTACGCAGAACGTATGCGTGCAGCCTACCCCGACTTCGACGTGCGCGTCACGATTCTCGGCTATCTGCAGCGCGGCGGCCGTCCTTCGGCAATGGACCGCATTCTCGCCAGCCGTCTCGGCGTGGCGGCGATCGATGCCCTCAAGGAAGGTCAGCGCAACGTAATGATCGCCATTTCAAACGACCAGATCGACTACGTTCCGCTTTCGCGCGCAATCAAGATGGACAAGCCGATCAACAAGGAGTTGATCAACGTCCTCAGCATTCTTTCGATCTAAGAGATTTACTTGAAATTGATCTGCAGGAAATAGGTGGCGCCCAGCTGAAGGGTGCCGCCTTTTGCATAATTATTACCCGCTGCAAGCATATGCACGCGCAGGCTGCGGTCTTTCAACGGGAACCAGAAAGCCGTAAATGCACCCAACCAAAGGTCTTTCTCGGGCGTAATCTGCATAGGCACGCAACTGCCGGGAATATTCCACGTCGGGCCGTAACCGCCCCACTCGCTCTCGCCCTGGCGGCTGCATTCCCAGACACCCTGGGCATACAGTTCCAACTGCGGCACCACCGCCCAGCCGAGGCGGAGACCTACTGCCTCTTCCGCATTAAAGAAGTGCCTCAGTTTATTGAAATGCGTCGAAAGGTCGAGCTGGCAGGTGAACGGGCCATTGGTATAAAGGTGACCGAGGGCGATGTAGTTCATAAAACTGCCGTCGGGACGCTGGACGCCGTTATAGGTATAGAGCGTGCTTAGATTCTCGCCTGAAAATGCCCACTGACCGGTGAATGCGAGGCAGTGGCTGTCGAAGATGCGTCCGCTGTACGGAGTGTCGGTGATCTGGAACATCAGGTCCGAACGGTCGGTAATCCTGTAGCCGATGCTGCCGCCCCAGAGGTATGCCTGATAATTGGCCACGAACGTATCGCAGACGTCAGTGAAATAGTCCTGCGCATACAGGTCATAGGTATAGTTACCGTATGCCATACAGTCCTTGCCGAGTTGGACGTAGAAGCGTCCTATGTCCCAGCGGACCTTGAGAATATCGAAGAAATTGAGATCGTCGGCACGGCCGAGATTGGTATAGAGACGGGCCGTTCCGGACAGGTTGTAACGTGCCCAGCGGTTGCTCATCGAGAGCGTGAAACCGTCGCCGAAGGGCAGTTTCAATATACTGTAAAGGATTGTATTGTCGAATCCGACACTGTTGCCTTCAAATGTATGGAAACCTGATACTGCCACTCGCGGAGCAATCAGCAGATAGCCTTTTTCATTATCCTCCTGCGCACTTGCAGTCACACCTGTAAACAGCAGCAACGCTGCCAAAAATATGATCGATTTCTTCATAGTCAGTCAGTTTATAATCCCCATTCCGATGCCGTAACCGTGCTCTTCGGAGCATTCGGCACATTGACGAAGAATGTCAGGCCGGTAAGCGCCTCGAGTTCCTCGACAGTGTAGATGTCCTTTACGGTAGGCTTGTGGCCTGCGTTGCTGTAGTGGCCGAGGATGAATGCCGCGCACTTGAGTTCGGATTCCGAGCACTGATCGACTGCCTTGCCCGTATTGCCGCCCTTGGTGCGGAGCAGAACCTTGTACCACGCGGTAGGAATCTGGAACTGACCGGTCGAGTTGGAGCCCTTCTTAGCCGTTACCGTCTCGCCATAGCGGTCGGTAAACGTCTCGAAGATACAGCCGATGACCTGGTAGAGCGTGTCACGGCAGAGCTGGCCGTCGGTGAACGACTCAAGGTTGTTCCAGGCGCCGCCGCCGGTATTGAATCCGGCCTGAATCTGGGCGCCTATATTGGAATGGTAGAATACCTGCCTGTTGGTCGCGACCGAAACCGTGCGGTCGCTCGAACCGAGCATATGGCCGCGGGTGTACGGAGTAAATTTCGCGCTCTGCGGGCACTTGATATTCGGGTCATCCTTATACGAATCGTTTCGGCCCGAGCCGCCCAGATAGCATTCGTGCATAGGCGCAGCCACCCAAACGGCGTGTATCTTGCCCTTCGAATAGCCGCAGGAGAAGTTGCGGATCGAAGGTGCGTCGGCGCGGAAGGTATGCGAATAGTACATATCCGGATCGTCATCGTCGATGCCGTCGCGGTTGACATCCTTCTGGGCCGGAAGTTCGAACCAGCCGTAGTCTGCCTGGCCAGTCTGGCCGCCGCTGCCCTCTTTCTTCGTGGTGAAACTGCGGACCGTACCGTAGTGCTTTGTTCCCGCCTCGACCACAAATGCGCGGTAATAATATGTCGTGCTGGACGGAAGTCCGGTAAGCGTTACTGAGAACTCGCCCGTCTTGCCTGAAGGAGTCGAAGCATATACCGAAGCATTCATCGAAGATTCGCTCGTACCGTAATGGAATCCTATCTGCGTAGGAACTTCATCGACGCAGTTGAACGCACCGTAGAGCGTTGCTCCGGACGTGGTGATGTCGGTAATGTTGGAAAGCGTCGAAACATATGTGCCGTCAGGCTTGACGTACAGCTGGACGGGCTTCTGGCTGGAGGTATAATTGAGGAATCTCGGGCTGGACGAATTATACTGGAGCGCTCCGCAGGACGAAGTAGTACTCGAGAACGTCATCACGCCTGCATTGAACTGTAAATTCCAGGTCGTGGTACCCGAATCCCAGCAAAGATTCTTTGCGGATGAAGCACCGAGCAGGCGGCCATCTTCATCGGCGAATGTCCAGTAGCTGCCGGAAGTACCGAGAGTCAGGATAAGTGCCTCGTCGGGCAGCATTTCGATGGTTTTATTGTCGCTGCCGAATTCTGCGCTGAGCGCAGTGAGCAGCGAGCCGCTCATATTGCCCGCCACCTTTTTGTATGCATTGGCCGCAATGACTGCCTTGGTGCCGGCCGAGAGCTGGCCTGCCGAGGTGACAAGCGTCCACTCAACGGGGCCTGCACTTGCGCCTTCCTGAGTTACGCTGACGGTCTTGGTGATGTCCGTGAATCCGGTACGGCTGAGCGTCAGGTAGAGGTGGCCGGTTCGTGCGGAAGTCGAGGTATTGGCCGATACCGAATAGTGGACTTCGCTTCTGTCTGCGGATATCGATGCGCCGCTCACGCAGCCGTCATAATCTACCGATAAATCCCACGCATCCGCAGCGGTCAGGGTGACGTCCAGCGAAGCATAAGTGACGCCTGCAGCTTCCACCTGTACATTGTCAGCCGCGTCGATAGCGGGAGAGAGCCATTTGTCGGCGGGAATATTGACATCGATCAGGTGCTGGCGGTCATTGCGCGCGGCGACCAGCTGAGTGTGGTTGGTGTATTGTGCTTCGCGGCCTTCGTTGTCGATAAATGTCAGTTCCAGGTCGTTATAGGTACCGGGCCAGACGCTGATCCAGTATTCTTTATTGGCTTCGAGCGTACCTTCGAGAGTTACGGTCTTGGAACCGGAGGTAACCGTCGCAACCGGGCTGCCGCCGTTATAGGAGACCTGCGCCGTGCCGGCCGGGAAGGCACTGCCCTGCCCCGTGGCTTCAAATCTTACGGCGACCACTCCGGAGTTGCGGACCTTGACACCCAGCAGGGCGCCCGCGTTGCGGAAACTGAGATCCGTCGTGGAAGCATCGGCGATTGCCGGAGCCGCCTCGGGGGCGAAACTGCCTGCTACAGCGGTCTGTACCGCCGGCATCGTGACATTGATTTTTCCTCCGGAAAGGGTGGCAGTTGCGGATGCCGGGCTCAGGGCGTAATTGCCCGAAGCGGGAGCGACACTGCCTGAAAAATGAGCCTGAAGACCGCCTTCGGAGACCTCGGTGACGGACAATGTGGTATTGCCGCCTGCAGGGGTAAGGATGCTTATGGCATCCGACGTGCTCCAGAGAACCTCTCCGTCAGTACCGAGAGTGGTCTTGGTCCACGCGTCCTGGGTAGCGGTATAGATATAGGAGTCCGGCAACTGCTCTATTTCGGGCGTAACCTGACGGCAGGAGACGGCTGATAGGATTGCGGAGAAGGCCGCGACAAATCCGATGATCAGTTTTTTCATAGCCCACCTCCCTGGGATTCCCAAGTATTGAACCCCGAAAAATCCTTGTCGTCACCGTAGCTTTCACCGGTACCGGAAGTGCAGACCAGCCTGACTGACTGCACATTCACAATATCCGAAAACGGCTTCAAATATTCATTTTTCATTGCTGAAACGATTCCACTGTATCCTGCAAATATCGCCATTAATCGGGGATAAACAAAATAATTATTTTTTTTGCAAGAACGAAAAATATTCCTACCTTTGCTGCTCCAATCGCGGCCCTATCGACTAAGGGTTCAGGTCGCCACCCTCTCAAGGTGGAAATACGAGTTCGAATCTCGTTAGGGCTACAAAGAAAAAGACCGATGCTTCAGGCACCGGTCTCTTTTATTATTATGACAGCCGGTCGAAACCGGCTGTCATTTTGTTTTACTTAACCTCTTCGAAGTCAGCATCCTGGATGTTGTCATCCTTGCTGCCGTTCTGAGGGCCCTGCTGTGCGCCTGCGCCGGGGTTGAAACCTGCGCCCGGACCAGCCTGACCGCCCTGTGCAGCCTTTGCCATATCTTCGGAAGCAGCGTGCCAAGCGTTGTTGAGAGCTTCGGTAGCGCGGTCGATGGCGTTCAGATCCTGGCTCTTGTGAGCCTCCTTGAGCTGGCCGAGTGCGTTCTCGATGGCGCCCTTCTTGTCAGCTGGGATCTTGTCGCCGTAGTCCTTGAGGTTCTTCTCGGACTGGAAGATCATTGCATCTGCGCCGTTGATCTTATCCACGCGCTCCTTCTCCTTCTTGTCGGCCTCTTCGTTGGCCTTCGCCTCGTCACGCATACGCTTGATCTCGTCTTCGCTGAGGCCGGAGGATGCTTCGATACGGATCTTCTGCTCCTTGCCGGTCGCCTTGTCGAGTGCCGAGACATTGAGGATACCGTTTGCATCGATATCGAATGTCACCTCGATCTGAGGGATGCCGCGCGGTGCAGGGGTGATGCCGTCCAGGTGGAAGTTACCGATGGTCTTGTTGTCGCGTGCCATCGAACGTTCGCCCTGCAGGACGTGAATCTCGACTGAAGGCTGGTTATCGACCGCCGTGCTGAATACCTGGCTCTTGCGGGTCGGGATGGTGGTGTTGGCGTCGATCAGTTTGGTCATCACGCCGCCCAGTGTCTCGATACCCAGAGAAAGCGGTGTAACGTCGAGCAGCAGCACGTCCTTGACATCGCCTGCGAGGACACCGCCCTGGATGGATGCGCCGATTGCGACGACTTCGTCAGGGTTGACGCCCTTGTTAGGGGTCTTGCCGAAGAACTTCTCGACGATCTGCTGGATGGCGGGGATACGGGTCGAACCGCCGACCAGGAGGACTTCGTCAATATCGGACGGACGGAGACCTGCATCTGCGAGGGCATTGCGGCACGGCTCTACGGTAGCCTGGATGAGGCTGTCGCAAAGTTGTTCGAACTTAGCGCGGGTCAAGGTCTTTACGAGGTGCTTGGGGATACCGCCGACAGGCATAATGTACGGCAGGTTGATCTCCGTGGAGGTCTGGCTGGAAAGCTCGATCTTTGCCTTCTCGGCAGCTTCCTTCAGACGCTGGAGTGCCATCGGGTCCTTGCGGAG
>CAMZIP010000033.1 GCA_947307265.1 uncultured Bacteroidales bacterium
GCACTGCTCGTGGATGCTCTTCATAATCCAGTGGAGCTTAGCATCAACTTCCTCGCCGGACCAAGCCAGGTGAGCAGCGTTCTGGGTCATCTCAAGGCCGGAGGTAGCAACACCACCTGCGTTGACTGCCTTACCAGGAGCGAAGTAAACACCGTTGGTCTGGAAGAAGTGGATAGCGCCAGGCTGGCAACCCATATTGGAGACCTCGCAGCAGCACCAGCAGCCGTTAGCCTTCAGTTCCTTAGCGTCTTCCTCAGAAAGCTCGTTCTGGAATGCGCAAGGGAGAGCGATGTCGCAAGGAACGCTCCAAGCCTTCTTGCCTGCAGTGAACTTAGCCTTGCCAGGGAACTTGGTAGCCATATCCTCAACCTTGTTACGGTTGGAAGAACGCATCACAAGCATATAGTCGATCATCTCGTCGGTGATACCGTCAGGAAGTTCGCAGACACCGTCCGGACCGGAGATAGCAACGACCTTACCGCCAAGCTGGTTGGTCTTGATAGCTGCACCCCAAGCAACGTTACCGAAGCCGGAGAGAGCGATCTTCTTACCCTTGATATCCTTGCCGTGCTCCTTGAGGAGGTTCTCGAGGAAGTAGAGTGCACCGAAACCGGTTGCCTCGGGACGGAGGATAGAACCACCCCAGGTTGCACCCTTACCGGTGAGGACACCAGTATTGTACTCGCGAGCGAGTTTCTTGTACATACCGTACATATAACCGATCTCACGACCGCCGACACCGACGTCACCTGCAGGGACATCCGTATCAGGACCGATGCACTTCCAGAGCTCAAGCATAAATGCCTGGCAGAAACGCATAATTTCAGCATCGGACTTGCCGACCGGGTCGAAATCGGAACCACCCTTTGCACCACCCATAGGGAGAGTGGTAAGAGCGTTCTTGAAGATCTGCTCGAAACCGAGGAACTTCAGCATAGAGAGGTTAACTGCCTTGTGGAAACGGAGACCGCCCTTGTAGGGACCGATAGCTGCGTTGAACTGAACGCGGTAACCGATGTTGGTCTGGACCTCGCCCTTGTCGTCAACCCAAGCAACGCGGAACGTGAAGATACGGTCCGGCTCTACGAGACGCTCGACAATGTGAGCCTTCTCGAATTCGGGGTGCTGGTTATAGATTTCTTCGATAGAGTTGAGGACCTCTTCAGCTGCCTGGAGGAATTCCTTCTCTTCAGCGTGCTTCGCCTGAAGCTTCGCCATAATTTCAGCTGCTTTCATAAAATGATTTGCGCTTTAAAAGTTGTTTGTTATAAGTTTGTTTAAGGATTATTCAACTGTCCAGGTTGAACCGCTGTGCAGCAGCTCGTCAACGCAGGTGATCTTGGACTTAGCCTTGACCTCTGCGAGCTGGTCGCGGACGCGGTCATCATAGGTAGGCTCTGCAACGTCGCGGATGACACCGAGTGCAACCGGGAAGTCGGGACCCTTCATATTGATGAGCATCAGGTGCATTGCATTGTCCTCGCAGTGTGCGTCGTGAACGAGGAGTTTATCAACGGTAATACCGTTCTCACCGATCTTGACAACCTTCAGTTTGCCGTTCTCGAGGATGAGACCCTTGTCCTTATCCTTGCCGAATACCATCGGCTGGCCGTGCTGCAGAACGATGGTGCGGTCTGCACGGAATTCGCGGTCGGAGATAAAGTTGTGAGCGCCGTCGTTGAAGATGACGCAGTTGGTCAGCATCTCGCAAATAGAGCAACCGTCGTGCTTGGCAGCAGCGACGAAGACATCCTGATTGAGCTTCATCTCGCTGTCGAGGCTGCGTGCGAAGAACGTACCGCGTGCACCGAGTACGAGAGCGCCCGGAGTGAACGGATTCTCGACAGTACCGTACGGAGAGGTCTTCGTGATCTGGCCGAGCTTTGAGGTCGGTGAATACTGACCCTTGGTCAGACCGTAGTTCTGGTTGTTGAAGAGAATGATATTGCTGTCGATGTTACGGCGGATAGCGTGGATGAAGTGGTTGCCACCGATAGCCAGGGCATCACCGTCACCGGTAGCCTGCCATACGCTGAGCGTAGGGTTGGCAACCTTAACACCGGTGGAAATCGGTGTAGCACGGCCGTGAATGCTGTGGAAGCCGAATGTATCGACATAATAAGGCAGACGTGACGAGCAACCGATACCGGAAATGACTACGACACGCTCCTTGCTGTAACCGAGGTCTTCGCAAACCACCGGGAGGGCCCTGGTGAGCGCTGCGAGAATCGCGTGGTCACCGCAACCCGGGCACCAACGGGGCTCCTGGTTGCTCTTGAAATCTTGTGCTGTATATTTCATTGTTGTGTCCTCCTGGATTAAAGTTTATTGATACCGTCAACAATCTCCTTGACGATGAACGGCTGGCCCTGGACCTTGTTGATCTGCTTGAACTGGAACTGCGGGAAGTTAGCCCTCAGGTAGTTAGCAAACTGGCCGCTGTTGAGCTCGCATACTACGAGGTTCTTGTAGTTTGCGAAAATCTCTGCCGTGTTCTTCGGGAGCGGGAGAATATAATCGAAGTGAGTCATTGCGACGTCCTTGCCGGCAGCCTTCAGCTCGTGATAAGCGGAAAGCATATGACCGTAAGTACCACCCCAGCTGATCATCAGGGTATCACCCTTCTTCGGGCCGAGGACTTCCTGATCAGGAATGTAGTTGGCAACGCGGGCGACCTTCTCGGCGCGCTCTGCGACCATCTTCTCGTGGTTCTCAGGATCGGAGGAGATGACACCTGCGGTGTTCTTCTCCAGACCGCCGACGCGGTGCTCCAGACCTGCCTTGCCCGGGAGAGCCCAGTAGCGGGCCATAGTCTCAGGGTTGCGCTTGTAAGGCTGGAACTTGCCTTCGCAAGACTCGATGACCGGAGCCTTGATTTCGGGATAATCCTTCATTGAAGGAATCTTCCAAGGCTCGGAACCGTTGCCCAGGAAACCTTCGGAGAGAAGGACGACGGGCATCATATGCTCGACTGCGAGTTTTGCTGCATTGAATGCTGCATCGAAGCAGTGGCTCGGAGAGTGGGATGCGATAACGCAGATGGGGCACTCACCGTTACGGCCGTAGAGGACCTGGTTGAGGTCGGTCTGCTCGGTCTTGGTAGGGATACCGGTCGAAGGGCCGCTTCGCTGAACGTCGACGATGACGAGCGGGAGCTCGGTGATCATTGCCAGACCCATTGCCTCGCTCTTGAGGGAGACACCGGGGCCGGAAGTGGTCGTGACTGCGAGGTTACCTGCGAAAGATGCGCCGATGGCGGTGCAGATACCTGCGATCTCATCTTCGCACTGTACGGTCTTGACGCCGAGGTTCTTGTAGATAGCAAGCTCCTCGAGGATAGCCGTTGCAGGGGTGATAGGGTAAGAACCGCAGAAGAGAGGAATACCGCTCTTCTCGGATGCTGCGATAAGGCCCCAAGCGGTGGCCTGGTTACCGTTGATGTTGCGGTAAACGCCGGGTTCCTGCTTAGCGGGAGCGATATTGTAGGTATTGGCAATCGCCTGGATGTTCTCTGCGTAGTTGAAACCGTCGCGGATGACCTTCTTGTTGATGTCCACCATGTCGGGCTTCTTCTTGCCGAACTTCTTTACGAGATAAGCGTCGGTATATTCAAGCGGGCGGTTGAACATAAAGAACACCATACCCAGAGTGAACATATTCTTGCAACGCTCCATATCCTTGAGGCTGAGGCCGCTGTCCTTCAGGCTTTCCTTGGTAAGGGAAGTGATGGCAGCTGCTACGATGGTGCGGTCCTCGATCTTGAGCTCTGCGATAGGGTCGTCAGTCTCGAAGCCTGCGCGCTTGATATTTGCCTCATCGAACGAGTCGGTGTCGATAATGATGGTTGCCGTCGGCTTTGCCCACTTTGCATTTGCCTTGAGGGCTGCAGGATTCATAGCCACGAGAGCATCGCAGAAGTCACCGGGAGTGGTGACTCCGCTGGTACCGATGTGAACCTGGAATCCGGAAACGCCTGAAACGGTTCCGTGCGGTGCGCGGATTTCTGCCGGATAATCCGGGAAGGTGGAAATCTCGTTGCCGTAGAGTGCAGAAGCATCTGCAAACAGAGTACCGGTCAACTGCATACCATCACCCGAGTCACCCGCAAATCTAATTACGACATCTTGCGTGTCAATAACTTTGTGTTGCATGATAAATTAGGTTATTAGTAAGAAAAAAGTTTGTCTATATGTTAAATAGATTATTTCGCTTCAGGAGCAGCAATCTGGGTCGGAGCGACCTTGTCTGCGGGAATGCCGAGTTCAGCCTTGACCAGCGGAAGGAGGTCCAGGCTCTTGGTATCGTCGCGATAGAGAAGTGCGCCGCTCGAAGTATCGAAGACATAGATCAGGCCCTTTTCGGCAGCGACCTTCTCGATAGCCTCGGTAGCCTTCTTGTAAACGGGCTGCATCAGCATCTGCTGCATCTGGGACATTTCCTGCTGTGCAGTCTGCTGGAACTGCTGGATACGCTGGATCAGATCCTGGATGTCCTTCTCCTTTGCTTCACGGACAGCGGGAGTCCAGGTAGATTCCTTGCGCTGGTAGTCCGAAAGCTTTGTATTATATTCAGCCTCCATGCTCTGCATAGTGTCTTCGAGGTCCATCTGGTAAGTCTGGAGACGAATGATTGCCGAATCACGGTCAGGCATCAGGCTGATAAGCTCGGTTGCATTGATATGTCCGAAACTAAGATTCTGTGCTGTAGCCGAGAATGCAAGGGCACCGGCCATAAAGAGCACGATCGCTAATCTTTTCATAAAATCTCTCTTCAAATTTATTTAATAATACTGATTATCTGCTGTGTAATGTCTGCCTTCGGATCGAGGTACATAACCCCGGGCGCGTTGGTGATATCAATCACCATTACATAGCCGTTGGCCGATGCGAAGGCATCGATGGCCTCTTCGACATCTTTGCGAATGGGATCGAGCAGTTCTGCCTGCTTGCGTGAAATGGCACCGTTCTCGCCGAAATACTCTTCCTGCTTCTGCTTGACGCGGCGTTCCGCGGAAATGATCTCGGTCTCGCGAGCCTGGCGCTGCGAATTGCTCAGATAATTCTTGGACTCCTGGTAGGAATTGTAGAGATCCTCGACACGCGACAACTGGCTGTCGAGATCATCTTTATATTGAAGTGCAAGTGACTCAAGTTTCTGCTGTGCCGACTTGTATGCGGGCAGCGAATTGAGGATAGTCTCGGAATTGACGTAGCCGACCTTCTGTGCATAGGCACCTGTAAAGGCGACCAGCGCGATAAACATAGAAACGATCAGTCTTTTCATATTCTTTGATTTAAAGTTGTTGACCTATCATAAAGTGGAACTGGCTCTTGTCGCCCGTAGAATCGAAACCGTAGCCCCAGTCGATACCGAGCAGACCGACGATCGGGAGGTAAACCCTGAGGCCGACACCGGCGCTGCGTTTGATCTGGAACGGGTTGAAATCGCGGATATCCGACCAGCAGTTACCGCCTTCGAGGAATGCCAGTGCGTAGATGGTTGACGAAGGCTCCATAATAATGGGATAACGGAGTTCCACCGTAAACTTGTCATACACGCTGCCGGCATACGCACCGTTTATATAAGGTGTGAGTGAATAGTTCTCGTAACCGCGGAGTGCGATGACCTCGGATCCGTAGGTGTTGTAGCCCGACATACCGTCACCGCCGACCAGGAAGCCCTCGAACGGCGAGTAGCCCCAGTTGCGGTTGTAGTAGCCGAGATATCCGAACTGTGCGCGGGTCATCAGCACCAGGTCGCCGACCAGACGGCTGTAAACCGCACCCTTGAACGTCCACTTGTGATACTCGATCCAGTTGTAGTGCTCCTGCACCGACGTCTGGCTCCAGTCCTTCGTACGGCCTTCCTTGCTCAGCAGCGACCACGGAGGGGTAAGCTGCATCGAGAAAGAGAAATCGGAACCGGTACGCGGGTAGAGCATCTGGTCCGTGGAATTACGCGAAAGCGTGGTGGTCCAGCTGATGTTGTGCGAAGTACCAGTGCTGTAAATGAAGTAATACGTCCAGTCCTTGAGGTTGTATGACTGCCAACCGAGTTGGTTGTAGAGTACGAAATAGTTGTCAGGCCACTTGAGGCGCGTACCGAGACCGATATTGGCGCCGAAGACTTCCATATACTGGTCGTCATTGAGAATCTGATAGTACGACGAGAGATATGAGTTGGTCTGACGGGTGAAATATGCGGAAATGCTGAGCGACGTCGGCTTCTTGCCGGTCAGCCACGGCTCGACGAAACTTGCCGAAAGAGCCGTATAGTAAGTACCGTTGGTCTGGAAGCGGAAGGAAAGCTGCTGCGCGTCGCCGAGCGGTACCGGATGCCAGGCTTCCTTGCGGAAGAAATTATGAGTCGAGAAGTTGTTGAAACTGACACCGACAGTACCGACGAACATATGGTTGCCCCAGCCGCCGCTGAGCTCCAGCTGGCTGTTGGACTTCTCTTCGACGTTGTAGGCGATATCTACCGTGTTGTTGAGCTGGTTCGGGATGATGTTGTAACCGCGCGCCGGATCTGCTGCCGCCTCGGCGTCGAAATGGCCCATCGAAGCAATCTCTCGGATTGAACGCTCGAAATCAGTCTGGCGGAACAGGTAACCCGGACGGGTGAAGACTGCACGGCGGACGACCTTTTCGTTGGTAATCGTATTGCCGTTGACGATGATGTTGTTGAATGTAGCGGGCTTGCCTTCCACCATTCGCATCTCGACATCGACCGAGTCGCCTTCGATATTGAGTTCGACAGGATTGATGTTGAAGAACAGATAACCGTTGTCGCGGTAGAGTTTCGCGATGGTGACATCACCTTCCTTCTCGCCGCCGAAAAGTCGCTTCTCCATCGTAATCACGTCATAGACCGCACCCTTCTCGATCTTGAGCAGGGAATTGAGCAGTTCCTCGTCGTAAGCGGAGTTGCCGGTCCAGGTGATATTGCGGAAATAGTATTGACGGCCCTTGTCTATGGTGATGTTGATACCCATCTTGCCGTCGGGATAGTAGAACAGCGAATCCTTGACGATGCGGGCGTCACGGTAACCGAGTTCGTAGAACTTTTCTATCAGGGAACGCTTGTCGGTCTCGTATTCGGATGCCTGGAACTTCTTGGACTTGAAGAGATTGTACCACTTGGAGTCCTTGGTGTTCTTCATCGACTTGTCGAGCTTGTACTTGGAAATGACATCGTCGGTGCCTTCGTAAGTGATGGTGCGGATACGTACCTTCTGGCCCTTGTTGACGTCGAAAGTTACCTTGACTGCGTTGCGGATGATCGAGTCGGGCTGCTGCTGAACATCTACAGCCACATTGAGGAAACCCTTCTCCCAGAAATATTTCTTGATGATATCGACGGAGGATGTCTCCAGATATTCGGAAAGCTGTGCGCCGCGGCGGAGGTTGAGTCTCTCCTTGAGGTCGTCGCGCTCGCTGTTCTTGACACCCTTGAAGTCCCACTTGAGGACTCGGGGACGCTCCGAAACGGAAAGGCTGAACCAGGCGGTGTCCTGTCCTGCCGAAACCGAGTCGATATAGAAGCCGATATCGGATGCGGCACCCTGGAGCCAGAGGCGCTTGACGGCAGCTGAAATATCCTCGCCGGGAACCTCGATGGTATCGCCTTCGTGGATACCCAGAACCGACAGCAACTGCTCTGCGGAAAGATACTTCAATCCGGGTATGGAGACGCCGCCGACCACATAAGTCTTCGGCTTCGAGAAATCTACTTCTACACCGCTTCCGGCACGAACTTCCTGCGCTGACAGGGGAGCCAGGCAGAGAAGCATCAGAAGCAGTGATAAAAAGGCTTTCTTCATCAATCCTTTCACACGTAATTGAATCTGCAAAGGTAGCACTTTATTCTGGGATAACCTATTTTATTTTCCCATATCTGCGGTCGCGCGATTGGAAAGCTTCCAAAGCGAGGCCGAACTCCTTTTCGCGAAAATCGGGCCAAAGCACATCGGTGAAATAAAATTCCGTGTAGGCGGTCTGCCAGAGCATATAATTGCTGATGCGAAGTTCGCCGCTGGTGCGTATCAGGAGGTCCGGATCGGGAATGCCGGCAGTCGCCAGATAACCTGCAAAACGCTGCTCGTCCAGTTCGTCGGGAACCTTACCCTGCTCAAGAGCGTCGAGGCAGTCGTCCGCGTACTTCTGCGCGGCCTGGAGGATGTCCCATTTGCCGCTGTAACTGAGCATCAGGATCAGCGTCATTCCTTCGCAGCCTGCGGTCAGGGCCTCGGTCTCGCGGATGGCCTGCTCCACTTTTACCGGAAGGCGGTCGCGGTGTCCGATGACGCGAAGACGGATGCCGTTATTGAGAAAAGTTCCGATCTCGGCCTTCAACGAAGTGAACATCATTTCCATAAGGCCGCCGACCTCCGACTCGGAGCGGTTCCAGTTTTCCTCGGAAAATGCATACAGGCTGAGGTAGCGCACACCCGCATTTGCGGCGCAGGTGGTGATGGCGCGGACGCTTTCGACTCCCTCGGCGTGACCGGCGAGGCGAGGCAGGCCCCTCTGGTTAGCCCAGCGGCCGTTACCGTCCATTATGATGGATACGTGAGCAGGAACTATCATCGATTGTCAGTTTTATTGCGGATATCATTGCCCCAGAGCAGCTTGTCGCGAAGGGCGTTGACGAAATGATTGTCGGAGAGAAGAACGGTCCTGACGCCTTTTTCGCAGCGGGCGATGCGGAGAGTGCTGCCGTTCCGGATGAACGAGGAACGGTTGTCGGCTGAAACGAGCGCGCCGTTGCCGTCCAGCAACTTAAGCGTGACCGTAGAAGATGCCGGCACGATGAGCGGGCGGACATTGAGGTTGTGCGGAGCAATCGGATTGATGATTATCACGTCGCAGCCGGGCTTGACTATCGGACCGCCGACGCTCAGCGAATATGCGGTGCTGCCCGCGGGTGTGGCGACGATGATGCCGTCAGCCCAGTAATCGGGGAGCGGCCGGCCGTCTATCGCGACCTCTATTCGGAGCATTCCGTAAGACTGCTTCTGCAGCGAAATCTCATTGATTGCAAAGGGGTAGAACGGCAGATCGGTGCCCTCGCATTCGAGCGAAAGCAGCATCAGCTCGACCATACGGCAGCGACCTTCGAGAAGATCGTCCATCCACAGCCTGCCGTCATCGGCATTGGCTGAAGTCAGGAATCCGAGGCGGCCGAAATTGATGCCTGCGACCGGAATGCCGCTGTCGCGTACGATGGTAAGCGAAGTGAGCAGCGTGCCGTCGCCTCCAAGAGCGAGCAGAACGTCGGTATCGTGCGGAAAATCAATGGCATTATTGAACTGGGCGCACTCGGGAAGCGGGAAGCCGGTCTGGGCCATTTCCCCGGCGAAAGGGGCGTAACAGATTATATCCACTCCCCTGCCCTTCAGCTCAGAGACAAGGTTCTGCACCTGCGCGCAGTCAGTATGATGACTCATTCGTCCGAAAACCGCTGTCTTCATTTCAAATAATCTCCGTTATTGTTCGAAAAACTTTATATTTGAATGATTTTTCAAAGAACTACAAAGTTAGCAAAAACAATGACAAAACTCAGCGTAAATATCAACAAGATTGCAACCATACGCAATGCCCGCGGCGGTAATATGCCCGACATCCTGCAGGCTGCAAGAACCATCGAAGCTGCAGGTGCGCACGGCATCACCGTACACCCCCGTCCCGACGCACGCCACATCCGCTATTCGGACGTCCGCGACCTCAAGCAGATGCTCACCACCGAATTCAACATCGAGGGCAATCCGACTAAGGATTTCATCAAACTCGTGCTGGAAGTCCATCCTACCCAGGTAACTCTCGTGCCGGATGCCGAGAACGTGCTGACCTCCAACGCAGGTTGGGACACCAAGCATAACTGCGGCTATCTCACCGAAATCTGCCGCCGATTCAACCGCGAAGGCATCCGCACTTCCATTTTCGTGGATCCCGTTCCGGAAATGATAGATTACGCCGCAGATACCGGATGCAACCGCATCGAACTCTATACCGAGGCTTATGCGGCAGGCTATGCAGCCGACCGCGAGGCGGCCGTCGCTCCCTACGTGGAAGCAGCCGAAGAAGCCGTCAAATGCGGCCTGGGAATCAATGCGGGCCACGACCTGAACCTCATCAACCTGGCCTGGTTCCACAAGATGATTCCGGCGCTGGCCGAGGTTTCAATAGGTCACGCACTCATCTGCGATGCTCTCTATATGGGCCTCACACCCACTGTCAAGGCATATTTGAAAGAGTTATCCGATTTTTAGTTATATTTGCGGAATATTGCGTGATTGCGCGCAAAAAACGCACTGGAACAGAAATTGTAATAAAACAATAACATTATGAAGAAAGCACCCATCATTCTCGGCATCATCGGCGTAGTTATCTCCGTGGTCGCCCTCTGTTTTGCCGTTCGCGGCTCAGTCAAACACGCTCACAAGGTGGCAGCGGAACCCGGCGAGGCCGTGACCGCAGTAGCCGGCGACGTCGTTTACATCAGCATCGACTCGCTCATCATCCAGTACGATATGTACAGCGACCTGCGTTCGGAGTTTGAAGCAAAGGCACAGAGCGTCCAGGACGACCTCAACAAGAAGGGCCGCAAACTCGAAAGCGACGGCAAGGCATTCGAGAACCAGTACACCAAGGGCCTTCTCACCCGTTCGGCAGCCGAGAAGCAGCAGGAGTCTCTCCTCAAGCGTCAGCAGGAACTCCAGACCCTCGCAGCACAGAAGCAGCAGGAACTCCAGGAAGAGGAAGCAGTGATGATGAACCGCGTTATGGATGCCATCATTACCTACCTTGAGGCTTACAATGCAGAGCACAACTTTACCGCCATAATTTCCAAGGCAAGCGTACTCGTGCTCGGCAACCCCGGCCTCGACATCACCCAGGAGATTGTCGAAGGTCTCAACGCAGAGTATATCAAGAACCGCAACAACAAGGAATAACATCCTGTGAAAAAGTTCATCCCCATAGTCGTATTGCTGCTGAGCCTCTGCCCCAAGGCGGAGGCCCAGTGGTGGTCGGCTGTTTTCGGGAATGAACCCCTGAAAATCTCCATCGTCCTACCCTTCTCGCTGGATTCGGACAACCCTTCCACGGACTTCCTGGACTTCTACAGCGGAGCCCTCTCAGCAGTCGAATCGCAGCGCAGCCGAGGGCGGGATCTGGACATCGACGTGATCGATTTCAAGCAGTTCGGCAGATCGAATGAATCCGTCGCCCTGCTGTCCGAACGGCTCAAAGGCCGCGACCTGGTAATAGGCCCCGCCAATGCAGCCGACATTCGCGTCGTCGCAAACATCTGCAAGGAGTTGGAGATACCTGTCGTATCCCCGCTCGACCGTAATGCAGAGGCCCTCGTCGAGGGCAATCC
>CAMZIP010000034.1 GCA_947307265.1 uncultured Bacteroidales bacterium
TGTTTTCGAAATAGATACATACCTCGGGGACGAGCGAATGTCCTTCCGCGTCCCGCGCCGCCGCAATCTCGATGGCCGAAATGAAATTCTCGCGGCCGTCCGTGCGCAGCATTCCGATAGGCAACTGGCTTCCTGTCAGCACGATGCATTTGGTCAGGCCTTCCAGCATAAAACTCAGCATCGAAGCCGAATAGGCCATCGTGTCCGTGCCGTGCAGGATGACGAAACCGTCGTAATCATCGTACCTGTCGCGGATGAAGTGCGCCAGGTGAATCCAGAATTCCGGCCGTACGTCCGACGAGTCGATGAGCGGTTGGAACGAATACGTGTCCAGATGGCAGCCGAACTTGGCCAGCTCCGGTACTTCGGAGAGTATCTGGTTGAAATCAAACGGCTTGAGCAGCCCGCTCGCGGGATCCTGCTTCATTCCGATAGTGCCGCCGGTGTAGATGATCAGGATGGATGTTTGCATTTTCAGCCTGCAAGATTGAATAGTTGACGGGCGTTGCGGGTGGTCGTGGCGGCCACTTCCTCGATGGGAAGGCCGGTCAGGGATGCCACCTGCGCCCCTATGATGGGTATGTATGAACTTTCGTTGCGGTGTCCGCGATGCGGAACGGGAGTGAGCCAGGGACAGTCCGTTTCAAGGATTATGTCGGACATCGACATTCGCGGCAGATCCTGGGCTATGCCTGCTTTCTTGTAAGTTACGACACCTCCGATTCCGAACTTGAAATCTCCGTATTTCAGGCCTCGCTTATATGTCTCGTAACTGCCGGAATATGCGTGGAACGAACCTTTCAGTTCCAGCCCTTTGACGTCTTCAAGTACCTCGAAAAGGACATCGGTGGCTTCGCGGACGTGCAGGATGGCGGGCAGTCCGGCGCGGCTCGCAATCTCCAGCTGCTCGGCCAGGACGCGTTTCTGCTGTTCGATAAATTCCTTGCTCCAGTATGCGTCAAGCCCGATTTCTCCTATGGCGACGAACGGTCTGTCACCGAGATGGTCGCGGACGAAATCCAGCTCTTCACGCCAGTTTTCGCCGACCGAAGTGGGGTGCAGTCCGATGCAGGGGAACGCATATCCTTTGAGCGAATCGGCGCACGAGATCATCCTGTCGTAGGATTCGATATCGATGCCGGGGAGGATAAGGCTCACCACCGAGGCCTCTTCCGCACGCGCAAGGGCTTCTTCGCGGTCTTCGTCAAACTGCTCGTCGTAAATATGCGAATGTGTGTCAATCCACTCCATATCGGAAGAAACGGCCTTAAGGCCAAATCTTCGCAAAAATAATAAATGCTTTCCGATATGTCAAGTATGAACGGCCGAATAACGGTTGCCTGCTCCGGAGAGGACGGCGCCCGATAGTTCGAGTTCCACCAGCCGCTGGGTGAGCAGGGGAGCGGCGGCCCCTATCGCAGTGCAGAGCGCGTCAAACGTGTGTGGCTGACCGTCCGAGAGTTGCTCCAGGATGGATAATCCGAGTTCGTCGGTCACTTCCATCGCGGGTATCTTCGGATGTGCTGCGGAGGCTCTGCGGACCGGCCATCCCATCCCTTTGCAGATGGATTCAGGTGAATTTGCGATGCGCGCGGAACACTTCTCGATAAGGGCGTTGCATCCTGCGAATGAGTTGTCCGTCGGTCGTCCGCTCACGGCAAATACCTCGCGACCGTAAGAGTCTGCAAGTTCGCACGTTATGAGGCCACCTCCCCTCGAGTGCGACTCTGCCAGCAGCGTGGCGTCGGCCATCCCGGCGATGATCCGGTTGCGCCGCAGAAAGTTGATTGCCACAGGCTCCGTTTTTCTTGTGAAATCCGTCACCACGGCACCTGTGGCGGCGATTTGCGAGGCCATTTCGCGATGCTTTTCGGGGTATATTTCATCCATTCCGCAGGGAATGACGGCAATGGTCGGCAATCCTTCATCAAGAGCGGTGCGGTGCGATTCGCCGTCGATGCCCAGAGCCAGTCCAGATACGATGGTCACACCGTCTCTGACATTCTTCATCCCGCTCACGATGCGGCGTGTCATCTCCCTGCCGGTCCAGGTGCATCGGCGGGTGCCGACCACGGCCAGGATATGCTCCGCGTTGAGGTCTGCCGAGCCTCGGCAGAACAGCACCAGCGGCGCATCGGGACAGGTTGCCAACCGGAACGGATATTTAGGACTGTCTTCGGTGAGAGGATCTATACCGTGCCTTAGACACCATTCCAACTCAGCCTCAGCCCAGTCCCCGAGCGGCGGATTGAGCAACTGTTCGATGAATATTTCTGCTCCGCCCAGATACTTTTCCAGGCCCTTGCGCCCCAGCCGGAATACCTCCGAGGCCGTTCCGCAAATCGCTATGAGTTCCCGCCCGGCTACGCATTTATATGCGAAAACCTTTCCCAGCGCGATGGTCCATTTCAGTTCTTCGTAATTCATCCGCAATAATTTTGCGGCGAAGATAGGGCAGGAAACGGCGCTTTGGCTCTACAAAAAACGCCGGTGACGATTTTGTCGACCGGCGATTTCTCGGATTTTGATAACCGATATCCGATTTAGATGATCAGCATCGCATCTCCGTAAGTTCCGAAGCGGTACTTCTCCTTGACGGCAATCTCGTAGGCGTTCATAACCTTCTGGTAGCCGCCGAATGCTGCGGTATTCATCAGCATCGTGCTCTGCGGCAGGTGGAAGTTGGTCACCAGAGCGTCGGGAATCGAGAAATTGTACGGAGGGAAGATGAACTTGTTGGTCCAGCCTTCGAACGGACGGATCTCGTGCGTGGTCGTGACGTATGTCTCAAGCGCGCGCAGCACGGTGATACCGATGGAGAATACGCGGTTGCCCTTGCGCTTAGCGTTGTTGACTGCATCTGCGGTGGCTTCGGTGATGATCATCTCCTCGGAATCCATCTTGTGCTTCGAAAGGTCTTCGACATCCACCTTGTGGAAATGTGCGTTACCCATATAAAGAGTGAGGAACGTCCAGTCCACGTCGTTGAGTTCCATCAGTTTGAAGAGCACCTTGCTGAAATGCAGGCCGGCTGCGGGGCAGGCAACTGCCTTTTCGTGTGCGGGATCGGCGTAGATGGTCTGGAAACGCTCGGTATCCTCGGGCTCAGCGTGCTGGCGGATCCATTCGGGAATGGGCAGTTCGCCGAGGCTGTAGAGAATCTGGCGGAACTCCTCGTTCGTGCCGTCAAACAGGAAGCGGAGGGTACGGCCGCGGGAGGTCGTGTTGTCGATGACCTCGGCTACGAGCGCGTCGTTCTCGCCGAAATAAAGTTTGTTGCCAATGCGAATCTTGCGTGCGGGATCGACGAGAACGTCCCACAGGTGCTGGTCGCGGTTAAGTTCGCGGAGCAGGAAAACCTTGATCTCCGCGCCGGTCTTTTCCTTGTTGCCGTAGAGGCGTGCGGGGAAAACCTTTGCGTTATTGAATACGAACAGGTCGTGCGGCCTGGTGTAGTCGATGATGTCCTTGAAAATGCGGTGCTCTACCTCTCCCGTATCTTTATGAAGAACCATCAGACGGGATTCGTCGCGATAAGTTGCAGGGTGCTTAGCGATGAGTTCGTGCGGGAAATCGAAGTTAAATTGCGAAAGTTTCATTTGTGCGTGCTTTTCCGTTTTTTGATGAGACAAAGCAATTACTTATACGCACAAATTCTAAAAAAGTTTCAAAACCCTGAATTAAATTCTAAAAGGACCCGATGCAGTGCGGCGCAGGGAGGTCAGGTAAGCCCCGGATTCGAGAGCGAGTCCGAGATCCCGTGCGAGAGAACGGATATATGTGCCGCGGCTGCACCTGACGCGTATCGTGGCGCGCGGACGGCTGCCCTCCGTGCCCATTACGGCAGTATGATAATTATGTACGTGGCGTACGACCGCCGCGACCGTGGGTGCTTCCTCTACGGTGCTTTCGCCTCCGCCGCATCGGAAATCCACAAGCTCGGCTTCATATATTTCTATAAGTGCCGTGCGAAGGGGGACAGGTTCGCCGGCGCGGGCATATTCGTAAGAGCGGACGCCGTTCACTATTTTGGCCGAAAAGGCCGGTGCGACCTGTTCCTGCTCGCCGACAAAGTCCTTCAGCGCATCTTCGACCTCCTGGCGCGTAATATGTTCCCACGGATAGAAACTGTCCACGGGCTGCTCAAGGTCGAACGAGGCGGTAGAAGCCCCGAATTCGACTTCTGCGACGTATTCCTTCTCGTGCGCCTGCAACGATTCGGCAATCTTCGTCGCGGCCCCGACGCAAACGATGAGCATACCGGTAGCCAGCGGATCCAGCGTACCTGCGTGGCCCACTTTCAGTTTGCGTGCGCCGAACTGCTTCTGCAGGGTGAATTTGACTTTCCTGACAAGATCGGCCGAAGTCCAGCGCAACGGCTTGTCCAGAGGCAATACGATGCCTCCGGGATAGTCGTCGATGCTCGTGCCCAGATGGGATGCGAGGAATTCCTCCATCCCTTCCACCGGGCAGCCTTCCAGCAGGAAATAATCTGCCATAGGATTAGCGGCAGGGGATTTTGCTGATGCGGATGCTGTGGCGGCCGCCTTCGAACTCCGCTCCGAGGTATGCTTCCAGAATGGCTTTCGCCTCGTCTTCGGAGACGAAACGGCCGGGCAGGCAGAGCACGTTGGCGTCATTGTGAGCCTTTGCCAGCCGTCCCAGTTCGGGGGCCCAGCAAAGTGCGGCGCGGATGCCCTGATGCTTGTTGAGAGTCATACAGATGCCGTTGCCGGAGCCGCATACGGCCACTCCGAATCCCACTTCACCGGCTTCCACGGCCGTTGCAAGCGGATGCGCCGAGTCGGGATAGTCCGCCCGTTCCTCGCTGTAAGCGCCGAAGTCGCGCACCTTGTAGCCGAGGCCTTCCAGTACGCCCTTCAGGTATTCTTTCATAGCATAACCGGCGTGGTCAGAGGCCATTCCTACGGTCTTGCCTTCCATTATGCGAGTGTTTTGATGGCGCGGTCCATACGTGCGAGCACCTCATCCTTGCCGAGAATCGAGAGCAGGTCAGCCATTCCGGGACCCTGCGCTACGCCGATCATCATAAGGCGGAGTGTGTTCATCACCTTGCCCATAGGCCATTCGCGTTCGTGAATCAGTGCCGGCAGTGCCTCTTCCAGTTTTTCGCGGCTGAACGGCTCCACGCCTGCGAGGAATTCCCTTACCTGCGGCATAATGCCGGGGACGTCGTCCTTCCAGAACTTTGCGACCGATGCTTCGTCATAAGCCTTCGGCGCTTCGAAGAAGAAGCGTGTCATTTCCGGCAGTTCCGTTGCAAAATGCGCCCTTTCGCGCATAAGCGACAGCACGGCTCCTATATAATCATCGCCGCGGCCAGCGGTCATTTCGGGCGCGAGCGCCTTGAATTCAGCCGTCAGTACCTCGACGGGCCGCATACGCAGGTATTCCTGATTGAACCACTTTGCTTTTTCGGGATTGAACTTTGCGCCGGAACGGACCACGCGGTCGAGCGAGAACGCTTTTGCAAGTTCATCCAGTGTAAACAGTTCCTGCTCCGTGCCGGGATTCCAGCCGAGCAGCGCCAGCATATTGACGAATGCCTCCGGATAATAACCGTCTTCGCGATAGCCGCGGGACTCTTCTCCGTCAGGCGAAATCCATTTCAGCGGGAAAACCGGGAATCCGAGACGGTCGCCGTCGCGTTTGCTGAGCTTGCCCTTGCCGTCCGGCTTGAGCAGCAGCGAGAGATGTGCGAATGCGGGCCTTTCCCAGCCGAATGCTTCGTACAGCAGGTAGTGCAGCGGCAGCGAAGGCAGCCATTCCTCACCGCGGATGACATCGGTGACTTCCATCAGGTGGTCGTCCACGATGTTTGCCAGGTGATAGGTCGGCAGCTCGTCGGCGCGTTTCCAGAGCACCTTGTCGTCGAGTGTGTCGGTATTGACTTCGATATGGCCGCGGATGAGGTCATCCATAGCCACGATGCGGTTTTCAGGCATTTTGAAGCGTACGGTCCAGTCGTTGGTCTGCTCCAGCAGCCGTGCCACCTCGTCGGCGGGCAGGGTAAGCGAGTTGCGCAGTTTGCCGCGGGTTGCGGCATTATATGTAAATGTCTGCTTTGCCGCTTCTGCTTCGGCACGGAGTGCTCCCAGTTCTTCTGCGGTATCGAATGCGTAGTATGCCAGGCCCTTTTCGACCAGTTCTTCGGCGTAGCGACGGTAGATCGGCTTGCGCTGCGACTGGCGGTAAGGTGCGTGCGGATGGCGCTCGGAAGGCGTCTCTACGATATGTCCTTCGGCATCCACGCCCTCATCGGGCAGAATTCCGCACCAGCGGAGCGATTCGATGATATATGCTTCCGCTCCGGGCACGAAACGCTGTGAGTCGGTATCTTCGATTCGGAGTATGAAATCCCCGCCTGCCTGCTTGGCGTACAGGTAGTTGTACAGTGCCGTGCGGACACCGCCCATATGCAGCGGGCCGGTCGGGCTGGGCGCAAAACGTACTCTTCTCTTCTTCATAGGTATATCTTAGTTATTTGCTCTGTTCTTGATAAGGCGTTCGCGGCGGTAGAATGCCGGCTCATCTTCCATTGCCTGCATATCCTCGATGCGGTCCACGATGAGCGAGGGCTTTCCGTCAAGACGTGCCTTGTTGTTGATATGGGATTCTTCGTCAGGGCAGAAAGGCATTCCGGTCTTGCGGAAACGGTCGCCGATCTCGTCGTAGCGTACCTCGATGGTATTCTCGCGGCGGACGTTGATCATCGGCAGCTGAGTCATCTCGAAACCGGTGGCGATGATGGTGATCATAATAGTATCGCCCATCTTGTCGTCCTTGACGATACCTCTCTTGAAGTGCGTCATAAGGCCGGTCTTGCTCTTGATCAGATCCATAATCTGCGAGAGTTCGGTCATCGAAGCAGCCTTGCCGTTTTCGCTGCTGGTAGTGATGTTGACCAGCGCGCGCTTTGCCGTAGTGAGGTCCAGATTGTTGAGCAGGGGAGAGCCGAGAGCCTGATCGACAGCCGTCGTGACGCGGTCCTTGCCGCTGCCCATACCGATACCCATCATCGAGACGCCGCTGTTCTGCATAATCTTGCGGACGTCGGCGAAGTCGGTGTTGATGTGGCCGCCCTTGGTGATGATGTCGGCAATACTGCGGACTGCCGTGCAGAGCACTTCGTTGGCCTTGTCGAATGCCGTAAATACATCCAGGTCGGGGTAGATATCGTAGAGTTTCTGGTTGTCGATGATCAGGATGCTGTCAACCTGCTGGCTGAGTTCCTTGACACCCTGGACTGCGCGGTAAAGAGCCTCTTCACCTTCGTCGCGGAAGGGAATGGTAACGACGCCCACGGTCAGGAGACCTTTCTGCTTTGCAGTATTGGCCACCACGGGGGCACCGCCGGTACCCGTACCGCCGCCCATACCGCAGGTCACGAAGACCATCTCCGTACCGGGATGGAACAACTTCTGGATATCGTCCAGCGATTCTTCGGCAGCCTTCTTGCCGACAATGTTGTCAGTTCCCGCGCCGAGGCCCTTGGTGAGGATTGCACCGAGTTGGATCTTCTCCTGGACAGGATTCATATCCAGAGCCTGGACGTCGGTATTGCAGACCGCGAAATCGATATCGGTCAGCTGCTGCTGGTACATATATGCCACGGCATTGCCGCCGCCGCCACCGACGCCGATAACCTTGATAATATTGTCGCGTTTCTGCCAGTTGGTAGGTATCATCTGTAATTCCATATCCCTTCTATGTTAGATCGTCTTCATCAAATAAACTTGCAAGGCCTTTCCTTGCCCGGCTGAAAATGCTGCCTTTCTGCTTCCGGTCTTCGCGTTCCTTCTGCTTCTTCTCTTCCTTGATGCGCTTCTGCTCGGCGCGAAGCTTTTCCTGCTCTTCCTTGATCCGCTTGCTTTCCTCGCGCTTGCGGTATTCTTCCTCGCGTTTGCGCTGGTTTTCTTCCTCCTTCTGCTTCTTTTCGTCCTCACGGCGAATCTGCTTGCGGACTTCTTCTTCATTGCCGGACTTCGGAATCTCGACCATCCGGTTTTCTTCCTTCTTCTCCGGTTCATTGACAGGTGCCGGAGCGGTTTCGACAACCTTCGGCTTTTCGGGAGCGGCGGGCTTGACCGGCTTCGAATTATCTACATAACCTTCCATCAGGGAAGATTTGTTCTCAGGCTCGAATGCCAGCATACTGTCGAAACCTTCGAGGACGAGGCCGACCGCCGTCGAAGAGGAGGCGTTCATAGCGTCGAGACTCGAATCGGGAGTGATCGAACTGCGCGGTGCTGCCAGGCGGACCTTGCAGTTGAGCATCGCGCGAGCCAGGGGCAGAATGTGGCTCAGGTAGCACGTACCGCCGGTAATGACTACGCCGGCAGGCAGTTTGCCCAGATAACCGGACTGCTCCAGGATGTAATATACCGCATCCATTATCTCGCTCATTCGGGCTTCGATGATGTTGGTGAGCAATGTCAACTCGATATTGCCTTCCTCCACGTTGTCTGCACCGCGAAGGACAAGCAGTTTGTTTTCCGGAGTAAACTCCGACAGGCAGTCGCCGAAATATTCCTTCAGCTTCTCGGCCCACTCGTAGGTGGTATTGGTGACGTTGCGGATATCGTTGGTGACAGAATCGCCGCCGAACGGAATTACCGCAGCCTCGCGAACCACGTGGCCCTTGATGATGGCGATGTCGGTCGTACCGCGTCCGATGTCCACCACTGCCACGCCGTTGTCCATTTCCTGACGGGTAAGGACTGCGTGTGCCGAAGCGACCGACGAGAGGCAGGTCTTCTTGAGCCTGAGGCCGCAATCCCTGAGGATCTTGACACGGCGGCTTACGAGGGCCTCGCGGCCGTAAATGACCTTGAAGAAGCCTTCGACGATGCTTCCGCCCATACCGACGACCTCGTCGCATCTCACTCCGATCTGGTCGTCAATGTTGAACTTCTGGGGAATCACCTCGAAAATGCGGTTGTCGCTGCCATCGACCGACTTGTTGAACTGCTCGGCAGTCATTTGCCGAATGTCCCTTTCGTCAATGTAGCGTGCCGCATCCTTGCGGGCATAACGGCTCGTAGTGTCCTTTGAGTGCAGGAATTTACCTGAAAGGTTGATGATGGCTTCGGTAATGGGCTCTCCGATCTGGCGCGAAGCGTCATCCAGCATAGGCCGGATGGATTCGACGACGCGCAGGTCGTTGATAATCTCTCCGTTGCGGATTCCGGCAACGGGCGTATCGCGGTAATAGACTATCTGTATGCCCGAGTCGGTCCGTTTACCGACGGCAAGGGTCACTTTCGAAGACCCGAAGTCAATGGCGCTTAAATACTGGTTCATTTCTATTTGCAGACAATCTGATTGTTATATTTCAAGTTGATGCACGTGTAGCGCTTGTTGGAGTCCAGTGGCGCTATGGTGCGGTAATATGTTGAGATGCGGTTGAATTTGCGTTCGATGTGGTCGCAGTCGCCGAAAATGAAACGTTCGCGGGAACTGCGCATATACAGCACGGCGTCTCCGCCGTTTTCGATGTCGATCTGGCCAACCTGCGTGCGCCAGTAGTCGTGGCTGTCGATATAGTTGCCGAGGCGCAGCATAGATTTCAGCCATTCGCGCTCAGCGGCGCTTGTGGCGAAACCCTTGCCGGCTTCGGGGACGGAGACCGGAATGGCTCCGGTGACCACCGGTACGTCGGAAGAATTGGTGATGGGGAAGAGGTAACCTTCCGAATCGCTGTAGATGGCTCCGTCAGGCATACAGAGGCGCATTGCCGGATGCCTCTGCTGTATCTCGACGTACATAACTCCGTCGTTGCGGGAATACACTTCGGCGTGCAGGATTTCGCCGCGCTGGTTTAGCAGGTCTTCGATGCCGCAGATATTTATCTCACCGGGTTTCAGACCCACTGACTCCGGAGCGTCCTTCAGCGCTTCCATTACGTCCTCACGGGTAACGATACGGTTCTCGAGCGAATCGAGGATTCGGATGTCCACGCTGTTGCAGCGCAGATTGTCGAGTCCCTTCGCGGCCTCTGAGGATGCAAAGAGGATGTACCCCGTGCCAATGAAGACCGAGGCTGCCGAAATCAGCACCGTGAGAAGTATTCGTTTCAGCATCGCTTGAGCAGTTCTTCAGTTATTGGTCCTACGAATCTGTCGATGTCACCTGCGCCGAATGTCACCAGCACTTCGATTTTGCGCGAGCGCAGAATCTCCAGCAACTGGTCTTTCGTGGCGAGGCACTTGTCGGCAAGGCGCATCCGCTCGAATATCATTTCCGAGCGCACGCCGGGTATGGGGAGTTCCCTTGCGGGATAAATGGGCAGCAGAATCAGTTCGTCCAGCGTGTCCAGCGCGGAAGCGAATCCGTCGCAGAAATCACGCGTGCGGGTGTACAGGTGCGGCTGGAAAACGCCGCAGATACGTTTGCCGGGATAGCGGTTTCGGATCGAACTGATGGCCGAACGGATCTCTTCCGGATGATGTGCATAATCATCGACGTAAGCGATGCCGTCTTTTTCAAGGCGGATGTCAAATCTGCGGCTGACGCCTTTGAATGTGGCAAGCGCCTCCTTGACAGCCTCTTCCGACGTCCCGTGCAGCAGAGCGACGGCCGATGCGGCGATGGCGTTCTCAACGTTTATCCAGCCGGGAATGCCTACGCTGCAATGCTCGATCCGTCCGCCGGGCCAGTTGAGGGTAAAGTCGAACAGGCCTTTCTCCTTGGAAATGATGTCGGATGCATAGAAATCGCACGGAGTGTCGTATGAGTAGCGGTAAATCCGGGCTTTTGTCTGGCTCAGATCCAGCTCCACCCCTTTCTTGATGACCAGCGCGCCGGAAGTCTGTGCGGCAAATGCCGAGAATGCCTCCTTTACGTGGTCCTTGTCTCCGTAGATGTCCAGATGGTCGGCATCTGCCGAAGTGATTGCTGCTATGGCCGGGAACAGCTGCAGGAACGAACGGTCAAATTCGTCTGCCTCTGCTACCAGTACGGGATTGTCGGAAATCAGCAGGTTGCAGTCATAATTCTTGGAAATACCTCCCAGGAATGCGCTGCAGCCCTCTGATGAGGATGTCAGTATATGTGCTAGCAGAGTGCTGGTCGTGGTCTTGCCGTGAGTGCCGGCGATGGCCAGGCATTCCTGTCCGCGGGCTATTTCGCCCAGGGCGCGGGAACGCTTGACGAGGTTG
>CAMZIP010000035.1 GCA_947307265.1 uncultured Bacteroidales bacterium
GCTACTGGAAGCAGTTCCTGCCGGAAGACCATATCCTGAAGGGCAACAAGAAGGACAACTTCTGGGAAATGGGCGATACGGGCCCGTGCGGTCCCTGCAGCGAGATTCATATCGACCTCCGCGACGAGGCCGAGATAGCGCAGATTCCCGGACGCGAACTGGTCAACAAGGGCCATTTCCTGGTCATCGAGATCTGGAACCTGGTCTTTATGCAGTTCAACCGCAAGGCAGACGGCACGCTGGAGCGCCTTCCCAAGCAGCACGTCGATACCGGTATGGGTTTCGAGCGTCTCTGTATGGCTATCCAGGGAAAGAAGAGCAACTACGATACGGACGTATTTACGCATATGATCGACGCTATCGCGCAACTGAGCGGCAAGGCTTATGTCGCTGACAGCCAGATCGGCGTTGCAATGCGCGTCATCGCCGACCACATCCGCGCCATCAGTTTCTCGATCGCAGACGGACAGCTTCCGGCAAATGTCAAGGCCGGCTACGTCATCCGCCGCATCCTGCGCCGCGCAGTCCGTTACGGATATACCTTCCTCGACCTTAAGAGCCCGTTCCTCTGCCGCCTCGTGCCGCAGCTGGTCTCCGATATGGGCGAGGCATTCCCCGAGATAAAGGCACAGCAGCCGCTTATCGAGAAAGTCATCCGCGAAGAGGAGATGGCCTTCCTGCGCACCCTCGACAAGGGTATCAAACTCATCGACGACATTATGTCCAAGAGCAAGGGCAAGGTCATTTCCGGCAAGGACGCATTTATCCTGTATGATACCTACGGCTTCCCTATCGACCTGAGCAACCTGATCGCGCAGGAGAACGGATTTACCATCGAGATGGATGAATTTGCCGCGGAACTGGCAAAGCAGAAAGAGCGCGCCCGCAACGCAACCGCAATCGAATCCGGCGACTGGGTGGAACTGCAGCCGTTCACTTCCTGCGAATTCACGGGCTACGACGTGACCTGCGACAAGGTCCGCCTGATGAAATACCGCACCGTCAAGGCCAAGAACAAGGAGATGCTCCAACTCGTATTCGACCGCACTCCGTTCTATGCAGAGAGCGGCGGACAGGTCGGCGATACCGGCACCCTGACCGACAGCGAAGGCCGCAGCGTCCGCATTCTCAATACCATAAAGGAAAACGGCCTCTCGATTCATATCGCAGAGAGCCTGCCCGACGTGGCACAGGAGTCATTTACCGCACAGGTAGATACCGAACGCCGCGCCGCTATCGCACGCAACCACTCCGCAACTCACCTGCTGCATTTTGCGCTGCGCGAAACCATCGGCACGCATATCGAGCAGAAAGGTTCGTTCGTCTGCCCCGACTACTTCCGTTTCGACTTCTCGCACTACGAGAAAATCGATGCTGAAACGCTCCGTCGCGTCGAGCGCCGCGTCAACGAACTGATCCGCGCCGACGCGCAACTTGACGAACGCCGCAGCGTGGCCATCGACGAGGCTCGCGCAATGGGCGCTATGGCACTCTTCGGCGAAAAGTACGGCGACCACGTCCGCGTCATCCGTTTCGGAGATTCAGTAGAACTCTGCGGCGGTACGCACGCTCCTTCCACCGGCTCGATCGGTTATTTCCATATCGTTGCAGAAAGTGCAGTCGCAGCCGGCATCCGCCGTATCGAGGCCATCACCGGCACCGCAGCCTGCAAGTGGGCTGAAGATACCGCAGATACGCTGGCACAGGTCCGCGGCCTGCTGGGCAATGCTCCCGACGCTCTTGCAGCCGTCGGCAAACTGCTCCAGGAGAATGCTGCGATGAAGGAGAAACTGGAAGAAGCATCCCGCGCACGCAGCGTCGAGATGAAGAACAGCCTCATCAAGAATGCCACTAAAGTCGGTGCCAAGACACTTATGGTACTGCCCGAAGACAGCGGTCTCAATGCTGATGAAGTCCGCAATATCGCCATTATGCTGCACGCAGAGATGACTTCTGCCGCATTCGTAGCCGCAATGGCAACCCCTGACGGCAAGGTCAACCTGACGCTGATGTACACCGATGACCTGGTGGCTGCCGGAGCCGATGCAGGCGCCGATATCCGCGAAGCGGCCAAACTCATCCAGGGTGGCGGCGGCGGACAGAAGTCCCTCGCTACCGCTGGCGGCAAGAATATTGCAGGATTGGGCGATGCACGCGCAAAATTGATTGAACTCGCGACTCGTTAGTCAATGAAAAGACTCGACCGGTTTCTCATAAAGTCCTTCATCGGACCGTTCATCCTGACGTCTGTCATCGTCATCTTCGTGCTGTCGATGCAGTTCCTCTGGCTGTACATCGATGAACTTGTGGGAAAGGGCCTGGGCATCGGAGTCATTATGGAATTTATGGGATGGGCGGCCTGTACGCTTATCCCGATGTCCCTGCCGCTTGCGACTATGCTCGCGTCGATTATGACGATGGGCGGCCTCGGCGAACGCAATGAACTCCTGGCAATGAAGGCGGCCGGTATTTCGCTGCAGCGAATACTCAGGCCCCTTATCATTGTATCGGTGCTGATCAGCATCGGTGCATTCTTTGCCGCCAACAACCTCGTACCGGTCGCATACAACAAGATTTTCACGCTGCGTTCGGACATCCTCAACACCAAGGAGGAGATCAAGATTCCGGACGGCATATTCTACGACGGCATCGAAGGCTATTCGCTGCGCGTGGAGCATACCGACAAATCTACCGGTATGATGCACAAACTGATGATCTACGACCACACTGCGCACTCGGGCAATACCCGTATGACGCTGGCAGATTCAGGCCGTATGACCGTCACCCCGGACAAGCAGAACCTGATGTTCGACCTGTATAACGGCAGTTCATTCCAGGAAACCAACCAGATGCGCTACCGCGACACATCGCTCGAACTTGGCCGGGTGCGTTTCGACGAACAGAGAGTCATCATCTCGCTCAGGAATTATAGTTTCTCCCGTTCGGAGGACGATCGTTTCGGCGACGAGGTGATGTCCAAGGGTCTGAAACAACTCGCCGCAGACCACGATACGCTTACTCACGACCTGGATTCGATCGGCCGCGTGCAGATGAAGCGCCATTTCAAGTCCGGACAGTTGTCCTATCTGTATCAGTTGGATCCCGAATGGGCAGAAAACGCCCGCGGTCCGGCTGTGCTCGATTCGGCTTACGCAGCGATCAGCCACGAAATGCGCGCCGACTATCTGGAGATGGCAGCCGGCTCTGCCGATCTCTATGTAGACCAGATCAGCCGCTGGGAAGGCGAAGGCGAATTCTACAGCCACCAGTTGCGCCGCACCGATATCGAAGGCTTCCGCAAATTCACGCTCAGCCTCGCCTGCCTGCTGTTTTTCTTCATCGGAGCACCGCTCGGCGCCATTATCCGCAAGGGCGGATTCGGTACGCCGGTCATCATTTCGATTTTCTTCTACCTTATCTATTACATCATAGATATGATCGGCAAGCGTCTCGCGACCGAGGCGGCAATAACGGCATTCGCCGGCACGTTCGTATCAACGCTTATCCTATTGCCGATAGGCGTGCTGCTGACGCGCAAATCCACCCGCGACTCTTCGCTCTTCACGCTTGACCTGAAGGGATTCTTCGGCACTATCGGCAAATGGTTTACGAAAGTATATTATAAGGTGAGAAATCTGTTCCGTCGCGGTCACGGCCACGTACGCATAGTGTATATGGGTACGCCGGAGTTTGCCGTAGCGCCGCTGGATGCACTCGTGCAGGGAGGTTACGATATCGCTGCCGTGGTTACGGTGCCGGACAAGCCGAGCGGCCGTGGCCTGAAGGTAAATGAAAGTGCCGTCAAGCGCTATGCCGTCGAGCACGGCCTGAAGGTACTGCAACCCGAAAAACTGCGCGATCCGGAGTTCCTCGAACAACTGCGCAGCCTGAAGGCAAACCTCTTTATCGTTGTAGCGTTCAGAATGTTGCCGAAGGAAGTCTGGGGTATGCCTTATCTCGGCACGTTCAACCTCCACGCTTCGCTGCTGCCGCAGTATCGCGGCGCCGCTCCTATCAACTGGGCCGTCATCAACGGCGAGAAGATGACCGGTGTCACGACATTCCTGATTGACGAACAGATCGACACGGGCCGCATCCTGATGCAGGAGACTTGCCCCATCGAAGAATACGATACCGCCGGTTCATTGCACGACAAATTGATGCCTATCGGTGCAAATCTCGTCATCAAGACCGTAGAGGCACTCCGCGACCGTCGCGTCAAGCCCAGCGAACAATATGAGCAGATGCACCGTGCCCTGCGCCCGGCCCCGAAACTTACGAAGGAGCTCGGCCATATCGACTGGACGCGCGGAGCATTCGAAATCGCTCGCCTCATACGAGGCTTGAGCCCTGTGCCTACCGCGTGGTCAACGCTTGTCAATGACAAGGGAGAGACCATTCCAGTCAAATTGTATGACGCGTATCGTATCCGCAAAGATTCTGACGGAGGAGCCCCGGGCAGCATTACGGTCACCAACCGCGAGCATCTGGACGTACAGTGCGGCGAAGATGCCCTGCGTATCTATGAACTTCAGATCTCCGGCAAGCGCAGAATGAGCGCGAAGGACTTCCTGCTCGGTTTCCGCGACTGCGAGAGTTATCATTTCGAATAATGGGACCTCACGTCGTAATACTTGCACACGGTGATTTCCCTTCGTCGGAGGCGTGCCTGAAAGTGCTTCGCTCAGCTGATGTACGCATCTGCTGCGACGGCTCGACTACCGACCTGCTTGATGCGGGACTCCAGCCTGATTATATCGTAGGTGATATGGATTCCCTGGACAAGGGATTGCAGGAGGAGTATGCCGCACGTATCAGGCGGTTCGCCGGCCAGGATGACAACGATATGACCAAGGCTTTTCATTTTGCCCTGGGCCTCAACCCCTCCAAAATATCGATTCTCGGCGCGACCGGAGCACGGGAAGATCACACGCTCGGCAATATTTCGCTGCTGCTGGATTATGCGTCGGAGTCGCCCTGCCCCGTCGAAATGCTGACGGATTATGGACGTTTTGCAGCCATCGGCGACAGCACCACCCTGCCCTCCGTTCCCGGCCAGGAGATTTCCATTTTCTGCTTCGACCATAGCGTGCAGATAATCGCCGAGGGTTTGGAGTATCCTACCGACAAGGTGGTATTCGATACCCTGTGGAAGGGCACCCTCAACGTGGCCTCCGGAGACCGGTTCACGCTCCGTCTATCGCATCCCTGCGGCGTGCTGGTCTATTTTGCAGAAAAGAGATGACAGAGTATCGCAATTTTATGTAAGTTTGTATAGTTGAAACATTCATTCGTTAATCATAATAACATAATAATCAAATGAAAAGGATATTGGTTGTCGGAGCCGGCGGGCAGATTGGGACAGAACTTGTTCCGCACCTGCAGCGGCTCTACGGGACAGATAACGTGATAAGCGCTGACCTCAAGGATGAGCAGGTGGCAAAAATGTCACAGTTTGGCATCGCCGAAAAACTTGACGCAACGGATGCAAATGCATTTGCCGAAGCGGTCAAGAAACATAAGGTGGATGCCATTTTCAATCTTGTCGCACTGCTCAGCGCGACAGGAGAGAAAGTGCCTCAGGTAGCCTGGAACATCAATATGGGCGCACTGCTCAACTCCCTCAACATCGCAAAAGAGTTCGGCTGTGCAGTATTTACGCCCAGTTCGATCGGCGCATTCGGCACGAGCACTCCGCATAACGGCACTCCGCAGGATACCATTATGCGCCCCAATACGATCTACGGTTGCTGCAAGGTGGCCGGCGAGTTGCTGAGTGACTATTATTTCACCCGTTTCGGCGTCGATACCCGCAGCGTACGCTTCCCCGGCATCATCTCCAACGGTGCATTGCCCGGCGGCGGTACTACCGACTATGCAGTGGAGGTATTCTACGAGATTATCAAGGAAGGTCATCACTATACCTGCGAAGTCCCCGAGGACAGCTATATGGATATGATGTATATGCCTGACGCACTGAAGGCGGTTACCGACCTGATGGAGGCTGATCCCGCACGCCTGCGTCACCGCAACAGTTTCAATATCGCAAGTATGAGTTTCACGCCGAAGATTCTCTTCGACGCTATCCGCAAGCGCATTCCCGACGCTACCTTCGACTACAATGTAGATCCCGTCAAGGCTGCTATCGCCGACAGCTGGCCCAACTGGATGGATGACAGTTGCGCCCGCGAGGAATGGGGCTGGAAACCCGTCTGGGATATGGAAGCAGTTATCGACGATATGCTTGCCGCTGTCCGCAAGAAGGCTGGCATTAAATAGTATTACACCCTTTCGATCCGGGCACAAATATTCGTTTTTGTGCCCGGATTGTTTTTTTTTCAGGATTAACGGCAGTATTATGAAAGGAACTTACCAGATTGAAGGTCTTGGCAAACTGACTCTCCTGCAGGGCAGAGTTCTCGTCACCGGTTCGTGCTTTTCGACGGAGATCGGAAAGCGGCTGGAAGACGAGGGATTTGCGGTTTGCTCGAATCCTTTCGGAATTCTGTTCAATCCTGCATCCATAGCCGCCGCGCTGGAGCGGCTTGACAGCGGCAAACCGTTTACGGCGGAGGATGTAATTGTACGCGACGGCAAGTTTGTTTCGTTCCATCACCACGGGGCTTTTGCCAGGCAGAGTCCGGAAGCATTTCTCGAAGAGGCCAATGCATCGCTGGAGGATGCCTGCCGCAAGTGGCAGCAGACCGGTGCGGTCATCATAACCCTCGGCACTTCGTGGGTTTTCCGGCATCTGGAGCGCGATATCATAGTCGCAAATTGCCACAAAGTGCCTGCACGAGAGTTCCGTCGCGAATTCCTTACCACGGAGCAGACCGTCCGGCTGCTTGAGCCCATTATCCTGCGGCACCCGGAGAAACAGTGGGTTTTTACCGTGAGTCCCATCCGTCACCTGGCCGACGGTGCGCACGGCAACCAGATCAGCAAAGCCAGCCTGCTGCTGGCCATCGACGCGCTGCAGAAACTGCCAACGGTTCATTATTTTCCGGCATACGAGATACTTCTCGACGAATTGCGGGACTACCGCTGGTACGCCGAAGATACGGTTCATCCCTCCGAAGAAGCAGTGAACATTATCTGCGACAGGTTTATGAAGTGGATTATCGCGTAACCCGACGGCTCCGCCAAACTCCGCACAGCCGTCTTTTTGAATAACTTAGTATCGGTTTCAAAAAATTATATAAATATTCCAACCTTTCCTGCCGGTTTTGCGTTATAGCAATGTTAAGACTCGCCAGAACGAAGTCAACCGCAAAACGGAAGTTATGTTGAAGGCCATCGAAAATGGACAGCCGGTCGATGCCAATATGTTCAGGACTGAGCATAAGAAAAAGCAGCAGACCGTCAAGTCCCAGTTGCTCGACCGCCTCACGGGAGCCTGCGTGACATCGTTGCTCGGCATCGCATTTATCATCATTGCAGTCCTCAGGTGCGACAACTTGAAGGAATCTGCATCAGAGTTTATGTTCATCCCCGGCTGTATCCTTCTGGCTATCGGCATCGCGCTGTTCATCGTCTATTTCATCGGCAAGAATATGCTCGCCAAGGAGATTGAGGACGAAGAAAACAGACTCGGCGAAAACAAATGACGCGAGAACGGTTTATCTCCGAAGTAAGAGTATGTCAGGGACGGCTCAGGCGGTTCCTGATATCTCTTTGCGGGGATGCCGCACTTGCAGATGACATCGCACAGGAAGCACTTGTGAGGGCATACATCACCTCGGAACGGTTTTCAGGCAATTTCAAGGCCTGGATTTTCCGTATTGCCTACAACTGCTTCATAGACAATCTGCGCCGGCAGCCGGAGCCTGCCGTATCGCTCGAAGCGCCCCAGGCCATGCACGTCCCTGACGCAGCCGCCTCAGACGGGGCGTTTATTCACGAAGAGCTCCGAATGGCTATGGCTCTGCTGCCCGAAAAGGAGCGCACGGCCATTGCCCTGCATTATTATGAAGACCTGCCCATCAAGGAGATTGCAGCCATTATGCAGATTCCTTCCGGTACGGTCAAGTATTATCTTTCGGTGGGCCGCGACCACCTCAGAGAGCATATCAGACAATGAAAGATATCGAACAGATTTTGCGCGACAATGCGCCTGAAATTCCGGACGAGGGACAGTTTATGATCGAGACAGCCGCCCGGCTTAAAGCCGTCGAGGGCATCAAGAGCGAGGTCGATCATTCGCATCGCCGCGGGCGTATCGCTATGATTATAGCACTTGCCGCCGGCATCGCACTGGGCAGCATCGCCGTCCTGCTGATACTTAATCCGGTGGACGTCAGCACCCTCCTGCCCGAAGATTCTGCCGCAGGCATTCCGTTCGTCGATAAGATGCTCGCCGCCGCACGCAGCAACGTCAAGGGCATCGCAATCATTCTCGTCGCCGCCACCGCCCTCGCCCTCGGCCTCACCACCCTCACCCGCCGCCAGGAAGAAGGAGTTTAGTTTTTTAAGGACTATCCATATTTTTGGTCATTCCCGGCTTGACCGGGAATTGTTCCTATTGACGGCCGAAGAATGGACGGTGAACTCATCACAAATTGTGATGACTTCCAATAGACCTAAGTCTGCCCTGCCTTTTGCTTTTACGGAACAGGGTGTTGCTATGCTGTCTGGCCTTCTTAATAGCGATATCGCCATTGCCGACCTTTCCTCCCGTATGGAAGAAAAGAAGAAGGAACCTCGGCGCCGAATAGGTTTCCAGCAAAACAAAGATAACTGAAATCAGTTATCTTTTACATTATAAAAGCACTTCGAATAATTATAGAGCTACCAGATTATTATCTGGAATTCATTATCATTCATGGCGCCCCATTTGCTGCGGTTGCCAACGAATATCCCAGCGAAAGGACCTCGCAACTGAAACTTGAACCAATAAGCCCCGACAGTACAAATCTGTCGGGGCTTATTATATTATGTTCTATTCACTACTTAATCTTTGTAGCTGTTACGTTGCCACTTGTTTCCCAGGGGTAAGCAACACCATTTGTATATCTACGCAAGCCAGTGCCATAATAGGTGAAGGAAAGCATATTCCCATATAAAGTTCCAACCCCAAAAGTATAGTTTACATATCCATTACTGTCGGAAAAAAGGCAAGCATCTAAACGGATAGTATTGCCCGTAATAGTTCCTGTGGTGGTCCATTCACCTACCATTTTCACTTGGTTAGCAGACAGTTTTATTAACATAAATTTGCTGGTCAAAGTAGATGATTTATAGTCTCCACCCCAGCGAACAAAGTAATTATCCACTGTTGTATATTCACCAACAAATGCATCTGCTGGATCTGGTTCTAGCGTAAAGATAGAGCTGCAAGCAGTAGCTAACAGCAGCGTAATGGCTACGAGGACTCTTTTCATATATTGCACGGACGCTTATTTGAGCCAAATATAATCATTATAGGCTTCTTAGACAAATGGGATAACAACCCGAGTGCGTCCAGAGAACGCGCCAGCGAAAAAAAATACAACCGGACAATGGCATCACCAAGGCCTACAGCAAGGCCGCTGCCTTCGACACCCCGTACACGCCTGTTGCCTCCGCCATCGACATCAAGGCCAAGTACGATGCCAAGAACGGCGCTCCGAGGGAAGCCATCTGAAATCGGCAACCGTGGTTGCCGATTTGTTTTCGATGAGTACCCAAGCTTCGTAAAACTTGCGCATATTCTTCATACTGGTAAGTGAGAATCCAACCAACCCCGGGAGATCAGCCCTAAGTCGCTCACTGATGAATTCCACGGCACCAGTGCCCCAATAACCGGATCGGGAGTTCTCTGAATTATACCTGCCAATGTCGAAGTACAGTTTCAACTGTTCCTGGTTGGCAATGCGGATGGCGTTGTACCGACTCTGGAGGATGTCCTTCTTGACCCATAAGAAAAGGAGGAGTGTGGCTGACTCTTTATGTTTTTCTAATCTTTGCGAATTCCTTCCGTAATTTGCAACAAAAATTTTGCGGCAACCAAATGGAGGACCTTGCCCCATAGTATATTGATAAAAAATGTCTACGCTTATATTTTTATTCTATCTTAATCCATCTAAAAGATAGAGCGGGGCAGCGCAACGAGAGAATGACAATTACTAGTATTGTCCATAGCAATATTGCATGCCAATTTTTCGAAAAGAAATCAAATAACTTTTCAGAAAAATTTGCTTGCAATTCAGAGAAACATTATATTTGCAAAAATTTCACGGAAATGAAAATTTTGAGCGTAAAGCAATTCAGCAACAGGCTGAAAGTAACGATCCAGTCATCTGGACGGCTAAACTTCACGGATGACACGACTAAAACACTCGGGCTTGCCGAAGGTACGCCTGTAAAATTCGCCATGGACGAAGACAATGGTAATGTGCTTTACCTTGTTATCGCCTCAGACGAGAATGACGAAGATGCATTCAAGGTACGTAAGTCGGGCTCATATTATTATGTGCCGACAAAGAGCCTTTTCGATGCTCTGGAAATTGAATATGAAGGAAAGTCTCTTGGCTATGACTTAATCCGGGCCCAATCACAAGACCTTGAACTTGGTGGTATGGCTTTTAAGATGTGCCAAAGAGATAAAAATAAAAATGGAGGTGAAGAAGATGTGAACGATTAGCAGGGCGAAAAAACGCCCTATCAACTTTAGCGGGGCGATAGGGCGAAATAAAGTCTTTCTATTTCACGGATGAAAGACACAGCCTCTGGCCTAGGAATACCAAGGGGACCGAATTGCAAATGTAAGCCATTCTTTTTACAAATGCAAGTCATACCTCTTTACCGTGAAAGTGATTTTTTGTTTAATCCTCAAAATGATCAAAATCATGATAAAGAATATATATCAGGGAACATTGTTTCCCGACCTGGAGCCCGTTGATACGGGATTGGTTGCCCCCACGGGAGAAGCCACCCGGGGTGATGACAGGAAAAAGCATATGTTGAATTTACATTGGTATAATAGTTTTCCTACAGAAGGCAAGGAGGATATGCCCCTTGTCAAAGCATATAATGGCCCACTGCCGGAAGATTTGATTTCTTTTGCCGACAGGAACAAACAGCAATACTCTCTGGGTGTTCATTGTTTCCTCTACGATTATAAAATTGAGCCGACATGGAGTACG
>CAMZIP010000036.1 GCA_947307265.1 uncultured Bacteroidales bacterium
CGCCGTCGGGCGCTAGCGGAGTCCGAGCCGGGTGGGCTGGAGCGATAGCAAGAACAAAGAGGCCGGGGTTTGGGTGGAGCCCCAGTAAGACTAACAAGCGCCGTCGGGCGCTAGCGGAGTCCGAGCCGGGTGGGCTGGAGCGATAGCAAGAACGGAGCGGCCGGGGTTTGGGGTGGAACCCCAGTAAGAACAGGTGGGTCGATAAGCCGGATTCTGTGCCCTTGCGGGTTCCTGTCATTTATCTAATGCAACCTACCCCCCGGCATCGGGCGGGCAGCCCTCATCTGCCGGTATATTTGGTTTTGCAGCCCTCCGGAGCGTACCCCGATGCCGTCGCCGACACCGGTCGTGAGCCCTTACCTCACGTTTTCACCCTTGCAGCAAAAGGCCGGAGCCTCAAGCGTGCGGTTGTTTTCTGTTACGACTACCCTGAGCTTACGCCCAACTGTGCTTTCCACAGGGAAGCGCCCTGCGCTGTCCGGACTTTCCTCCCCTCGCGGACGAGAGGCGACAGGATGTCCCACCTTGTTCTATTGGGACGGCAAAGGTAAGAAAAATTGCTGAATACTACTCCCTAACGGCAGATATCCGGTACATCTTGGGCCAATACTTGCCTGTGACATAGATAAAACCGGTCTCGGGATTGTAGGCGATGCCGTTGAGCACGTCGGTCGAAGGCGTGCGCAGGTCCTTGGGCAGAATATCGGTACAGTCAACGATGCTCGTTATGACGCCGTCGGAGGGGCGGATGCGCACGATCACATCGCTGCCATAGACATTGGCCCAGATTTCACCGTCGATATACTCAAGTTCGTTGAGGTAAGCGATGGAACGGCCTTCAAAAGTCACCTTTATCTGCCTGCGAATCTGGAAAGTGGCCGGATCGCGGAAATAGATGCGGTCCGAGCCGTCGCTCATAATAAGATTCTGACCGTCAGTCGTCAGGCCCCAGCCCTCGCCCTGATAGGCAAAAGTCTTCTTCTGTTCGAACGTCTCGGGATCCAGTATGAAGCAGGTACGCTCCTGCCACGACAGGACGTACAGATTATTGCCCAGGATGCAACTGCCCTCGATGAAATACTTGCGGGGGAAAGACTTGATCTTCACTACCTTGCCGGATGCCAAATCCACGATGCGCATCGAAGACGAACCATACTGGCCCGAAGACTCATACAGTTTTCCCTTATGGAAAAACAGTCCCTGCGTATAAGCGCCGGTATCGTGCCGCAGCACCTGATCCACGTGATACGTGAACCGCACAGGCTTCTGCGCGTTACAACCGGGCGCCAGAAGCACGGCCCCCAGAATACAGACGGCTAAACGCAGGACGAGCCGGTTCATCGTGCTGCCTTGAAATCCATTGCCGCGCGAACGAACGCGACAAAAATAGGTTGCGGCTGTACGACGGTGCTCTTCAATTCCGGATGGAACTGAACGCCGATATAGAACGGATGCTCCGGAATCTCCACAATCTCCACAAGGCCGGTGTCGGGATTGCGTCCGGTGGCCTTCATTCCAGCAGCCTCCACCTCGCTGAGGAACTTATTGTTGAACTCGTAACGGTGGCGGTGACGTTCGTGGATAATCTCCTGTCCGTAGATGCGGTATGCCAGCGAATCCTTCTTCAACTTGCAGGCATAAGCGCCAAGTCGCATTGTACCGCCCTTGATAGTCAGCGACTTCTGGTCCTCCATAAGGTCGATGACGGGGTAGGGGGTATTGGGATTGACCTCGGTCGAAGCCGCGCCCTTCATATCGAGCACGTTGCGTGCAAACTCTATGACGGCCATCTGCATACCGAGGCAGATACCGAACATAGGCACCTTGTGGGTGCGTGCGTAATGAGCAGCGACAATCTTGCCTTCGAGGCCGCGTTCGCCGAATCCGGGTGCAATCAGGATGCCGTCCTTGTCGGCAAACAGTTCCTCCGCATTGGCTTCGGTGATATGCTCGCTGTGAATGCTGGTCACGCGTACGTGGCACTCATTTGCCGCGCCGGCGTGAATAAATGCCTCCTGAATGGACTTATATGCATCCTGAAGTTCGACATATTTGCCGACCAGGGCGATGTGAACCTCCTTCTTGGGACTCTTGATCCGCTTGAGGAACTCCTTCCAGTTGTCGAGGTCCGGCGGCGGTGCCTGAATGCCGAAATGCTGCAGCACGATGCTGTCCAGACCTTCCTTCTGCATATTGAGCGGCACCTCATAAATCGTCGGGGCGTCGTAAGATTCGATGACGGCGTTGGGGCGCACGTTGCAGAAAAGAGCAATCTTACGTTTCATATCGGCAGGAATATGGTGCTCCGTGCGGCAGACGATGATGTCCGGATGCACGCCATACTGCTGCAACATTCGCACGGAGTGCTGCGTAGGCTTGGTCTTAAGCTCCTTGGCAGCGCCGAGGTAGGGAATGAGCGTCAGGTGGATGGCGAGGCAGTCTTCGGCCGGCAGTTCCCACTGCAACTGGCGTTCGGCCTCGATAAACGGCAGCGACTCGATATCGCCCACCGTACCGCCGATTTCGGTAATGATGATATCATACTGACCGCTCTTGCCCAGCAGCATCATTCGGCGCTTGATCTCGTCCGTGATATGCGGGATGATCTGCACCGTCTTGCCCAGATACGCACCTTCACGCTCCTTGTCAATCACCGTGCGGTAAATCTTGCCGGTGGTGACATTGTTGGCCTTGGAGGTGTAAATGTTGAGGAATCGCTCGTAGTGGCCGAGGTCGAGGTCGGTCTCCGCGCCGTCCTCCGTGACGTAGCATTCGCCGTGCTCGTAAGGATTGAGCGTGCCCGGATCGATATTGAGATACGGGTCAAACTTCTGGATGGTGACTCTCAAGCCTCTGGCTTGTAATAATTTGGCCAATGATGCAGCGATGATGCCCTTGCCAAGTGATGATGCGACTCCGCCGGAAACGAAAACGTATTTGGTGTTCATTGATGCTGTTTCTAATTCCTAACGGGTAGTAAAGGTACGAATAGTTTTTGTATCTTTGCCCCCGCTTTACATAATATTTTTTATGGGGGTGCCCTGCAAAGGTGCTGAGAACATACCCCTGACAACTTGATCCGGGTAATGCCGGCGGAGGGAACTAAAAATGAAAATCGCATTGACTGCAGCCGCGTTGCTGCTTTGTCTGGGCGTCTCGGCCCAGAATGTCGAACAGACAAAAGATTTTAACACAAATGACGATGTCGTACTCAACGAGCGGATCGACAGCACGTTGATAACCTCTTTGCGTGCGGGAACGAGAACGCCGGTGGCGCATACCAGCATTTCGCGCGAAGAGCTTCTGAGCAGCAATTCGCTCGCTTCGCTGCCTATGGTGCTCTCGCTCCAGCCTTCGATCGTCGCGACCAACGAGGGCGGCACGGGCCTCGGCTATTCGAAAATGAGGGTTCGCGGCAGCGACGCATCCCGTATTAACGTGACTCTCAACGGCGTGACCATTAACGATGCAGAGTCCCAGGAGGTGTTCTGGGTAAATATGCCCGCCATTTCCGGACTACTCGGCAGCGTTCAGTTGCAGCGCGGCGTGGGTACTTCGGTCAACGGCAGCGGTGCATTCGGCGCCAGCGTCAATATGCGGACCGGCTACATCCGTCCCAAGCCGTACGGCGAAATAGAACTTTCCGGAGGCTCATTCCTTACAGGAACGGTAAGTGCCGCGGCAGGTACCGGACGAATGGCGGACGGTCTTTCGCTCGATGTGCGCTACGCCTTCAATACCACCGAAGGTTATCTGGACAATGCCACCGCGCGCCTGCATTCGGCTTATGCCGCGCTGGACTGGTATAGCGGCAACAATTCGGTCAAAGTCAGTTACCTGATGGGTAAGGAACGCACCGGCCTGACCTGGTACGGCATTCCGAAGGATTCGGTCGCGACCAATCCCCGTTACAATCCGGCAACACCGGGAGATACCGACAATTATGAGCAGCACCACATCCAGGGCGTGTATCTGCATCAGTTCTCGCCGGCGCTTTCGGTTTCGGCAACCCTCAATTTCACCAAAGGTGCCGGTTATTACGAGTACCTTGAGACCGACCCGATGTCAGAGTATTATTCCACGCGCAATGCGATGGACAACACATATAGCGTAGCGACGGCCAATCTCAAGTACCAGACTGCCGCAGTGCAGCTGATAGCCAATGCCTCGTATTCCATATATGATGGCGACCATCTGGGATATTACGTGTATAATTTCGAGCCCGGTTTCTATCCCGGTGATTACAATGAGCCGTTCTACGACAATAAGGGTTACAAGACCGATGCTTCCGGTTTCCTGCGCGGCGAATGGCTGCTCTGGGACTGCGTCAATCTTTATGCGGATATGCAGTACCGCCACGTCTATTACCGCATCAACGGTACCGATAAAAAGGGCCCTGAACTCAACTGGTCCAAGTTGTATGACTTCCTCAATCCCAAGGGCGGCATCTCCTGGCAGATAGGCAACAACCGTCTCTACGCATCCGTTGCCGTAGCGCATAAGGAGCCTGCCCGCAGCGACATCAAGGACGCCATTCAGGGCGGAAAGGCGGATGAGATCCTGCCGGAGCGCCTGGTGGACTGGGAGTTCGGTTACAGTTTCGCCAACAGGCACCTGGCGCTGAGCGCGAATGTCTATCTTATGGAATACGAAAATCAGCTGGTTCAGACTGGCAAAATAGAAAACGGCTATGCCATCAAGGCCAACGTGCCCCGCAGTTACCGTCGCGGTATCGAGATGGTGGCGGCGTGGAAGCCCGCCGAATGGATTTCGCTCGACGGCAACCTGACGCTGAGCCGCAACAAGATTCTCGATTTCACCAACTGGGTGGACTGCTACGACAACCCTGAATACTGGACGCCGATGGGGCAGAAGGAGGAATATCTGGGCACCACCGACCTGCTGCTTTCGCCTTCCGTGACCGGTCGCGCGGGCGTTACGGTCAAGCCTGTCACGGGCCTCTCGATAGGCGCCGCCTGGAAGTACGTTGGCAAGCAATATTACGACAATACTTCCTGCGAAGACCGCGCCCTGCCGGCCTATGACGTTCTTTCGTTACAGGCCGAATATTGTCTGAATAAAACGATAAGTTTTGCTATATTTGCCGAAAATATCCTCAACAAGACGTACGTTGCGGATGCCTGGGTGTACAGGGCTGCATTTGCCGATGGCTCAGCCGATTACATCGAAGACGGACTATTCCCGCAGGCGCCTTTCAACGCGATGCTCAAGGTGAGGCTGACTTTTTAGCGTACTATGATCCAATCCATCCTCGAACGTTTTAATTTTGCGACCTACGGTTTCTACGACTGGCTTGAGCTGGTCGCTATGATTCTGGGTATCATCTACGTGGTGTACGAGATTCGCAAGAGCATCACTATGTGGTACTTTATGATCGCTTCGGCCGTCGCATTTCTCATTTTCTTCTGGCACGAACAGTTCTGGGCTATGTGGCTGATACAGATATACTACATCGTATCAGGCGTATATAGCATTTTCAAGTGGCGCAAGATACGCGCCGCAACCATTGCCCAGCACGGCTATGACGATCCCAAGAAGGAGAAAAAGATTGCAATCGTCAAGATGAACCCCGTAAAAGTTGCTGTCAGCAGCGGCATAGCCATCGTTGTGTTCTTCGTGCTGGCGTGGGCTCTCGGCAAGGTGGGAGATACTCCGCTGGATTATGCCGGCAATCCCTGGCCTGCAAAGCACTGGTGGGATGCGGCACTGGCAGTCGGCAGTATGCTCGCAACCTACTGGCTGAGCCAGTCCTACTTCGAGCAGTGGTATATGTGGATGGTAGTCAACATAATGGCTGTCGGCGTGTTCCTCAAGGGTGGCCAGTACTGGACAATGATACTCTACGCCGTTTATATCACGATGGTCATTATCGGCATCATCACCTGGCGCCGTTACGGTGTCATTGTCGATGAGAAGGCAAATACGGCTAAAACTGAATAAGAATGATACTTATTGCTGACAGCGGCGGTACCAAGACCGACTGGACCCTGCTTGACGGTGCAAAGGTTGTTTCGAGTCTTCGCACGGAAGGCCTGCATCCTGTTTTCTCCACCCCTGAAGAGATAGTCGCCCACGTCCGTGCGGAAGTTGTTCCGGCGCTCGCTGCGGCTCCCGCCAAAATATATTTCTATGCCGCAGGACTTGTTTCCCAGGCATCCGTCAAGCGCGTCGAAGATTGCTTCCGTGAGGTTTTCCCCGGCGCAGTGACACAGTGCAGCAGCGATCTTCTCGGTGCGGCACGTGCGCTTTTCGGCGAGCAGCCGGGCGTGGCCTGCATTCTCGGCACCGGCTCCAACAGTTGCTTCTATGACGGCGACCGCATTGCGGACAATATCCGCGCCGGCGGTTTCATTCTCGGCGACGAGGGATCCGGCGCACATCTGGGCCGACTGATGATCTCGGATTTCATCAAGGGCCTGCTGCCCGCCGACCTGGGTATGGAGTTCGTGCGTAAATACGGACTGGATTATCCTGCCATCGTGGCGAAGGTCTATCGCGAACCTAACCCCAACAAGTTCCTGGCTTCGTTCTCGGTATTTATCGAAGAGCATCGCAAGCATCCGTATATGCAGCGCCTGCTGCGCGAGAGTTTCCGACTCTTCCTGCAGCGCAATGCAAGCCGCTACGGTCACGAAGACTGCCCGGTAGGATTCGTGGGTTCGATTGCCTTCGTTTTCCGCGAGGAGCTGTGCGCCGTGATGCGTGAGGAGGGACTTATCGCCGGCGCCTTTATGAAGAGCCCGATGGAAGGCCTTATCCGCTATCATTCTGCGTCTTAAATGACTCCCGACAGTCATATCCCGAAACTTTTGGACGATGCTCTCGAGCAGTTTGCCACTCTGCCCGGTATCGGGCGGCGTACGGCTCTGCGTCTGGCGCTTTTTATGCTCGACAGTCCTGCCGAGAACGTGGAGCATTTCGCTTCGACGCTGGTGCGTCTCAAACAGGAGGTCAAGTTCTGCCCGAAGTGCCGGATGATAAGCGAAGACGGAGCCTGCCCGTTCTGCTCTGACGCGAAGCGCGACCACTCGACAGTCTGCGTGGTGGAGAGCCTCAGGGATGTAATCAGTATTGAAAATACCGGCCAGTACAAGGGCCTGTATCATATTCTCGGAGGCGTGATTTCGCCTCTGGACGGCATCGGTCCGGCGGATTTGCCGATAGATGAACTTGTGAGCCGTATAGAGGAGGATGGGATCAAGGAAGTTATCTTCGCCCTGAGTACCGGGATGGAAGGGGAGACCACGGCGTTCTATATCTACAAGCGCATTTCAGCGCTTCCGATTACCGTTACCGCACTCGTTCGTGGTGTCGGATTCGGAGACGATCTCGAGTACGTGGATGAACTTACGCTCGGCCGTTCGATTTCCAACCGTCAGATTTTCAAACCGTAGTCTATGTCATTCTGGATGGTTTTGGTCATAGCGGTTTCGCTGTGCTTCGATACGCTTGCCGTTTCGATGGTGGGCGGTGCCTGCACTTCGGGCCGCAGCCGCGGAAAGGACCTGCTGATAATGGCCAGTTTCGCTTTCTTCCAGGGCGGTTTCGCGCTGCTTGGCTGGGTTCTGGGCCATTCGGTCCTCGAATTGATAAGCCGTTTCGACCATTGGATCGCATTTATCCTGCTTGCGTGGATCGGTCTCAAAATGGTTGTCGAGGCGCTTCGCCCCGGTCGTGAGGAGAGCGGACCGGACCTGCTTAGTCCGGGCAGCCTCATTATGGCTTCCATTGCCACGAGCATAGACGCTTTGGCCGTGGGCATTTCGTTCGCGATGATGGAAATAACCTTCGCGACCATACTGCTGGATTCGCTGCTTATCGCGGTGGTAACGGCAATCGCGGCAGCAATCGGCCTTTATGGAGGCAAAAGGCTGGGGGACAAGTTCGGCCGCCGCTGCAATCTGATCGGCGGTATAGTCCTGTTTCTTATAGGACTCAAGATTCTTCTGGAACACCTCCTGGCAAGTTAAAATCTTCCTGCCGGGGTTCCGTTTTTGGAAGTTTTTTTTAACTTTGCGGTGCATTAACGGCAAGAAGACCGCAAATGAAGTTGTATCTTTCTATAAAACAGTATAATAGCCTTGTCCGCACCGGGATCTCCCGTTACGGACGGGGCTCATTATCTAAACTGAACCCCCGAGCCTGCAGGTAACGTTTCGTTAATTCACGGAATGTCAAACCTGTAAAACGGAAAACTAATGGTTCAGATTTTTTATAGCAAAGACAACAAAGTCCAGACAACACAATCCCTCGACATACTGAAGCAGATCACGGTGAAAGAAGCACTGTGGCTGGACCTTTTTGACCCTGAAGGAGATGAGAAGCGTGCAGTAGAGGTGTTTCTCGGCACGAACCTGCAGAGCCGTGCGCAGGCCGAGGAGATCGAGAGTTCATCCCGTTACTCCGAGACTGACCACGCCATCTTCATCAATACGGACTTCCTTATTCCCGGTCCCGAAGACTATTCATTGGAGTCGGTTTCATTTATCCTGGTAGATGATACTTTCGTATCCATCCGTCAGGTCGCGTTGCGCAGTTTCACCGATATCCAGCGCAGAATGATGGCCAATCCGACGCTCTATCCGGGCGGACATTCGATTCTGGTAGGCATCCTGGAGAACCGAATCGACCTGGATGCGGATATGATCGAGTTGACCTCCAAGGAGATCGCCCAGTACAGCCGCCGCGTAAGTATGGGCGAGAACGTCGAGAACGAGTTCCTGCTGGACATCAACCAGTTGCAGGAGAATACGATGACCGTCCGCGAGAACATCATCGATAAGCAGCGAATGATTTCCAACCTGCTCAAGAGCAGCAAGACTCCGAAAGTAGTCACCGGCAAACTCAACATCCTGCTGAAGGACGTCAATTCGCTGATCAACCACACGGACTTCAGTTTCGAGCGTCTCGAGTACCTGCAGAATACCGTGCTCGGTCTTATCAACCTCGACCAGACACGCATTATGCGCATCTTCACGCTCGTGTCCCTGCTGCTGATGCCACCGACACTGATCGCCAGCATCTACGGTATGAATATCAAGCTGCCTCTGGTGGGCGGCAACTGGGATATGCTCATCACCGGCGGCGTGATGGTGCTTACGGTCGTGATTTCCATCATTATCTTCCGTCGCAGGAAGATGATGTAGCAGAGTAATTTCTCACAATTTTTTTGCAGAAATAAAAAAAGATTGTACATTTGCAGTCCCAAACCCCGCCCAGGTGGTGAAATTGGTAGACACGCCAGCTTGAGGGGCTGGTGCCCGTAAAAGGGCGTGCAAGTTCGAGTCTTGTCCTGGGCACATAAAGTTCGCTTCCGCAAAACGCGGAAGCTTTTTTTATACATTTTCACGTAATTATGTGTATTTTTGCATTCTATGCAAAATATCAGAAATATCGCAATCATCGCGCACGTTGACCACGGCAAGACTACCCTGGTCGACAAGATGATTCTTCAGGCAAAAATCTCCCGCAACCTTGAGAAGAGCGGCGAACTTATCCTCGACAACAATGATCTCGAACGCGAGCGCGGCATCACCATACTTGCCAAGAACGTGTCTGTCCCGTACAAGGACACGAAGATCAATATCATAGACACCCCCGGCCACGCCGATTTCGGCGGTGAGGTAGAGCGTGTCCTCAATATGGCCGACGGCGTGCTGCTGCTGGTCGATGCATTTGAAGGTACGATGCCACAGACGCGTTTCGTCCTCCAGAAGGCCATCGAGATGGGCAAGAAGCCTATCGTCGTCATCAACAAGGTCGATAAGCAGAACTGCCGTCCGGACGAGGTCAACGAAGAGGTCTTCGACCTGATGTTCTCGCTCAACGCATCTGAAGACCAGTTGGATTTCAAGACCATCTACGGCAGCGCAAAGCAGGGCTGGATGTCGCTCGACTGGCGCAAGCCGACCACGGACATCACTCCGCTGCTGGATACCATCATCCAGGAGATTCCCGCCCCGGAGATGCGCGAAGGTACGCCCCAGATGCTGATTTCGTCGCTTGAATATTCGCCTTACGTAGGCCGTATCGCTATCGGTCGCGTTACCCGCGGCAGCCTGCGCAGCGGCCAGAACGTTTCGCTCTGCAAGCGTTATGATATAGTCGAGAAGCAGAAGATCAAGGATCTGATGATTTTCGAGGGACTCGAAAAACGCAAGGTCGATGAAGTGGCCTGCGGCGATATATGTGCAGTAGTCGGCATCGAAGGCTTCGAGATCGGTGATACCATCGCAGATTTCGAGAATCCCGAGGCTCTGCCGCCCATCACCGTGGACGAGCCGACGATGAGTATGGTCTTCACGATCAACGATTCGCCGTTCTTCGGCCGCGAAGGCAAATTCGTCACCTCGCGTCATATCAAGGAGCGTCTCGAACGCGAACTCGAGAAAAACCTCGCGCTGCGCGTCAAACCCGGCCAGAATGCCGATTCGTTCGTAGTCTATGGCCGTGGCGTGCTGCATCTCTCGATTCTCATCGAGACAATGCGCCGCGAAGGTTTCGAGTTGCAGGTGGGACAGCCCCGCGTGCTTGACAAGACCATCGGCGGACAGCGTTGCGAACCTATCGAGTACCTGACCATCGAGGTTCCTGAGGAGTTTGTCGGCCGCGCAATCGAACTTTCTACGCGCCGCAAGGCCGCACTGATACGAATGGAGACCCGCGGAGACCGCACGCACCTGGACTTCGAGATTCCGGCACGCGGCCTGATGGGACTCCGAAGCAACCTTCTCACCGCTACGCAGGGCGAGGCCATAGTGGCGCACCGTTTCAAGGGCTACGAGCCATGGAAGGGTGAAATGCCGACCCGCAACACCGGTGCCTTGATTTCGATGGAAACGGGACAAGCCATCCCCTATGCCATTTGGAAGCTACAAGACCGAGGCGTATTTTTCGTCAACCCGAACGAGGACGTT
>CAMZIP010000037.1 GCA_947307265.1 uncultured Bacteroidales bacterium
GTTGCTGAGCAAGATGCTCCGTATGCGCGGCATCCAGCACCAGGTGCTGAATGCAAAACAGCACGCACGCGAGGCGGAGGTGGTCGCTCACGCCGGCGAGCCGGGAACGGTGACCATCGCTACCAATATGGCAGGCCGTGGTACGGATATCAAGTTGACGCCTGAGGTCAAGGCTGCAGGCGGTCTTGCAATTCTCGGTACCGAACGTCACGACAGCCGCCGCGTGGACCGCCAGTTGCGCGGTCGTGCCGGCCGTCAGGGAGACCCGGGTTCGTCTATCTTCTTCGTTTCGCTCGAGGATGACCTGATGCGTCTCTTCGGCAGCGAGCGTATCAGCCGCGTCGTGGACAGTATGGGTATGAAGGATGGAGAGGCTCTCCAGTCCAATATGCTTTCGAAGGCTATCGAACGTGCTCAGCGCAAGGTTGAGGAGAATAACTTCGGTATCCGTAAGCGTCTGGTGGATTATGACGACGTGATGAATTCTCAGCGCGAAGTGGTCTATTCGAAGCGCCGCAGGGCACTGACCGGCGAGCGTATCGACGTGGACGTTCTCAATATGACTGGCGACTACTGCGAGATTTTCGTGGACGCTCACCACGACGAGAAGTTCGATGAGTTCGCGGACAACTGGACCCGCACTATGGCGGCGGCTCCCGGATTCGACGAGAATTTCTACGAGAAGTCTTCCCGCACCCAGATCGCCGAGGCTCTGGAGAAGTCGGTCCAGGATGAACTGCAAGTCCATTTCGACCAGCTTATCGAGCGTGCCTGGCCGGTTATCAGTGCCGTATATGAGACCAAGCGTATGTTCTACCAGAATATCGCCATTCCCATCACCGACGGCAAGCGCGTCTATAGCATCATCGTGGATCTGCGCAAGGCTTACGAGAGCAAGGGTAAGGAACTTATCCGCTGCCTCGAGAAGACTATCACCCTGCGCGTGATCGATGAATACTGGAAGGATCACCTCCGTGATATGGATGACCTGAAGCAGTCTTCGCAGAATGCGGCTTACGAGCAGAAGGATCCGATCCTCGTTTATAAGAGCGAGAGTTTCAACCTCTTTATTACGGTTCTCGAAGGCATCAGCCGCGATGTCCTGGCATTCCTGATGCGTTCGTCCATCTATCTCCGTCCTCAGGAGGAGCCTGACCGCGTGGCTACCGAGGCCCGCGAGCGCCGTACGGATATGAGCCGTATGCAGATGAGCCGTCCCGACCTGCTGACCAACAGCAGCGAGCCGAAGAGCAATGCTCCGGTACATATAGAGAAGAAGGTGGGCCGCAACGATCCGTGCCCGTGCGGCAGCGGCAAGAAGTATAAGAACTGCCACGGCAAGGACCAGCAGTAACGGTTTGTTTACATTTAAAAATTATCGATATGCCTGAAAATACGTTTGACGTTATAGTAATAGGTGCCGGTCCCGGCGGTTATGTGGCTGCAATCCGCGCTGCCCAGTTAGGTCTTAAGACTGCTGTCGCAGAACGCAACGAACTTGGCGGTATCTGCCTCAACTGGGGCTGCATCCCGACCAAGGCCCTGCTCAAGAGTGCGCAGGCGCTGCATTATGCGCAGCACGGTGCGGAGTTCGGCTTTGCCGCAGAGTCCGTAACGGCCGATCTGGGCCAGATGGTTACCCGCAGCCGCAACGTGTCGGCGCAGATGAATGCCGGTATAGCTTATCTTTTCAAGAAGAATAATATCACCGTGCTGAAGGGTTCGGCCGAGGTGCTTGCCGGCAAGAGGGTGAGCGTCGAGGACGATGAAGGTACGAAGGAGTATTACAAGGCTGATCATATCATCCTTGCTACCGGTGCCCGTCCGGTCTCGCTTCCGTTCGCTCCCGTTGACGGTGACCGCATCATCTCGTATTATCAGGCGCTCGTGCCTGACAGCCTGCCTGCAAGCCTGGCCATCATCGGCTCCGGCGCTATCGGCAGCGAGTTTGCGTTCTTCTATCGCAGTCTCGGCGTGGATGTGACCATCATCGAGTTCCAGGACCGCGTCCTGCCGCTCGAGGACGACGATGTTTCCGCACAGGTATCGCGTTCGTTCCGCAAGATGGGTATCAAGGTGATGGTGTCTTCGCAGGTCAAGGCCGTCGATACTTCCGGTCCTCTCTGCCGTCTTATGGTGGAAACCCGCAAGGGCGAGGAGGTTCTCGAGGCCGAGAAGGTACTTTCGGCAGTCGGCGTGCGTCCCAATACCGAATTCCTCGGTCTTGAGGAACTTGGCGTACAGATGGAGCGCGGCAAGGTCGTGGTCGATAAGTATTACAAGACGAATGTCGATGGTATTTATGCTATCGGCGATATCATTCCGACTCCGGCGCTGGCTCACGTGGCTTCGGCAGAGGGTATCTGCTGCGTCGAGGCTATCGCGGGTCTCAATCCCGAGCCGGTGGATTATGGCAATATCCCCGCCTGCACGTACATTTCACCGGAGGTGGCTTCGGTGGGTATGACCGAGCGCAAGGTGAAGGAACTGGGCATCCCGTACAAGGTGGGCAAGTTCCCGTTCACGGCTTCCGGCAAGGCTACTGCAGCCGGTGAGCGCGACGGTTTCATCAAGATTATTTCCCGCGAGGATAATGACGAGATTCTGGGCGCGCATTTCTGCGGTGCCAATGTCTCCGAAATGATCGGCGGAATGGTCGTCGCACGCCGCCTCAAGGCTCGCGCCGCCGACGTGATGCATTCGGTTTTCCCGCATCCTTCGATGAGCGAGGCCATTATGGAAGCCGCCGCCGTCATCCACGGCGAAGCCATCCACATCTAACCGCCACGGGCCCTGCCCGCCGGCTACTCTCCCTGTCATCTTGAGCGAAGCGAAAGATCTATTCCTTCGGCTATACCCACACAAAGCGGACACGAAAACCCCCATCTTCGTGCCCGCTTTTGATTTTTTTACAAACCGGGCACGGAAACGGCCCTTTTTGTGCCCGCTTTGGCCGCCGGCTCCACCCGGCTCCGCGTAGCCGGCGGAGCGGGAAGCTGTCTGGAATTAGAGGCGTTCGCGGATATTGTAGCGGTTGCGCTCCGGGGCGTTGCGGGCGATGAGCTCGCCGAGGAAGCCCGTAAGGAAGAGCATCGCGCCGAGGATGACGGCGACAAGTGCAAGGTAGAACAGCGGCTGGTCCGTCACGGCGCGGAAGTATGTGCCGTGAGCCTGAGAGACAAGCTTGTCAATGATCAGCCAGATGGCAATCACGGCACCGATCAGGAAAGTCAGCACGCCCATCGCACCGAACAGATGCATCGGCTTCTTGCCGAAAACCTGCAGGAACCAAATCGAAAGCAGATCCAGGAACCCGTGAATGAAACGGTTCATTCCGAACTTGCTCTTGCCGTACTTGCGGGCCTGATGATGAACCACCTTCTCTCCGATGTTGAGGAAACCGGCATTCTTCGCCAGATAGGGGATGAAACGGTGCATCTCGCCGTACACCTCTATATTCTTGACCACGTCCTTGCGGTAAGCCTTCAGGCCGCAGTTCATATCGTGCAGTTTCAGGCCGGTGACGCGGCGTGCTGTCGAATTGTAAATCTTCGAAGGGATATTCTTCATCAGCACATTGTCGTGCCTCTTCTGCTTCCAGCCGGAGACCAGATCGTAACCGTCCTCGCGGATCATCCGGATCATTTCCGGAATCTCTTCGGGGCTGTCCTGCAGGTCGGCGTCCATCGTGACGACGATATCGCCGCAGGCAGCGTCGAAGCCGCAGTAAAGCGCCGCCGACTTGCCGTAATTGCGACGGAAACGGATACCGTGTATGCGGTTGTCTTCGGCGCAGGCCTTGCTGATGAAATCCCAGGAGCCGTCTGTGCTTCCGTCATCCACCATAATAATCTCATACTCGAGGCCCTGGCCTTCGAGTGCGCGGTGTATCCAGGAGACAAGCTCCGGAAGGGACTCGACCTCGTTGTAGAGGGAGATAACTATCGAAAGATCCATATCAGAGGAGTTCGTCTTTTTGTTCGGAATCCGTCGTGCCGAACGGGTTGGGGCGGGGCAGGGCGGAGGAGATGATGGCGCTTGTCAGGAGGCCGAGCATCATATCCCAGATAAAAGTCACGATGGCCATAATGCGGCCGGGATTGTCTGCGATGCGGTTCAACTGGTCGATACTGTCCGAATCCAGCTGTGAACCCATCTGCCCGATGGCCGTTTCGAATGCCGAGCTGACCGCGTCGGGCTGGATGTACTGCATCTGCACGAATGTAAATGCGGCGATGATCAGCGACGAGAACAGGCAGACGCGGATGCCGTAACCGAATGCGGAGGCATCGGGATCGGCGGCCTTATAGAGCTTTACGAACCTGACAAGCAGGTAAATGGAACCGCCGGTCTTGATTGCCCAGGCCAGGATGCCCAGGAATCCGGGCAAATTCTTGACAAATATCGAAAGGCAAGTGATTGCGATGGAGAGCAGCGCGAGGAACAGGCCGTCGCGGGCCGCTGACGCCCAGGGCGAAGCATAGGCCTCGGTATGCTGGGAATCGTTTCTGTCTTCTGTCTGATACATAGTCCGGGTGTCTTTTAATCTCTGCAAAGATAGCACAAACTGTCAAAAAATAACTACATTTGCGGAATCTTTATAAAATCAGTTGTAATGATCAAAATCACATTTCCTGACGGCAACGTCAAAGAGTACGAAAAAGGTATCACCGCGTACCAGATAGCGGAGGGCATCAGCCCGCGCCTGGCAGCCGATGTTTTGTGCGCATCGGTCTCGGGCAAGATTTATGACCTGGACAGGCCTATTCTCGAAGATGCAGATATAAAGCTTCACAAATGGGACGATCCCGAAGGCAAGGAAGTCTTCTGGCATTCATCTTCGCACCTTATGGCCGAGGCTCTCGAAGCACTCTATCCCGGCATCAAGTTCGGTATCGGCCCGGCCATCGAGAACGGTTTTTATTATGATGTGGACCTGGGCGACAAGCAGCTTGTAGAGGCTGACCTGGCCGCAATCGAGCAGAAGATGCTCGAACTTGCACGCGGCAAGGAGCATTTCAAGCGCATCGACGTCAGCAAGGCAGAAGCAATGCGCACCTACACCGAAAAGGGCGATCCCTACAAGTGCGAACTCATCGGCGACCTGGCTGACGGTACCATCACGTTCTATACCAACGGCGGATTCACCGATCTCTGCCGCGGCCCGCATCTTCGCGATACATCGGTCATCAAGGCCGTCAAGCTCACCTCCATCGCAGCCGCTTACTGGCGCGGAGACGAGCACAACAAGATGCTTACCCGTATCTACGGTATCACATTCCCCAAGAAGTCGCTGCTCGACGAATATCTGGCGATGATCGAGGAGGCCAAGAAGCGCGACCACCGCAAGCTCGGCCGCGAAATGGAACTCTTCACGTTCTCAACCCGCGTAGGTCCCGGTCTGCCGATGTGGCTGCCGAAGGGCGCTGCGCTCCGCGAACGCCTCGAGAACTTCCTCAAGAAGGTTCAGCGCGAATACGGCTATCTGCAGGTCATCACCCCGCACATCGGCCAGAAAGAGCTTTACGTGACTTCGGGTCACTATGCAAAATACGGCAAGGACTCGTTCCAGCCCATACATACTCCGCAGGAAGGCGAGGAGTTCTTCCTCAAGCCGATGAACTGCCCTCACCACTGCGAGATTTACCGTTCGAAGCCCCGTTCGTACAAGGACCTGCCGCTCCGTCTGGCGGAGTTCGGTACGGTGTACCGTTACGAGCAGAGCGGTGAGCTCCACGGTCTGACGCGTGTCCGCGGATTTACCCAGGATGACGCGCACCTGTTCTGCCGTCCCGACCAGATCAAGGAAGAGTTCTGCAAGGTCATCGACATCGTGCTCTACATCTTCAAGACTTTGGATTTCAAGGATTATATCGCACAGGTATCGCTCCGCGACAAGGTGGATCACAGCAAGTACATCGGTTCCGAAGAGAACTGGGAGAAGGCTGAGAACGCTATTGTCGAGGCTGCCGCAGAGAAGGGCCTCAAGACTGTCGTAGAGTACGACGAGGCTGCATTCTACGGACCGAAACTCGACTTTATGGTCCGCGATGCACTCGGCCGCAAGTGGCAGTTGGGTACCATTCAGGTGGACTACAACCTGCCCGAGCGTTTCGACCTCGAATACATCGGTGCGGATGACAAGCGTCACCGTCCCGTGATGATTCACCGTGCGCCTTTCGGATCGATGGAACGTTTCGTTGCAGTGCTCCTCGAGCACACCGGCGGCAAGCTTCCTCTCTGGCTCTCGCCGGACCAGGTAAGCATCCTGCCTATCAGCGAAAAGTACAACGATTTTGCAAAAAAAGTTTGCGATTTGCTTAATAATTACGATATTCGCGCTTCCATAGACGAACGCAACGAGACGATCGGCAAGAAGATCCGCGAAAACGAGATCAAGCGAATCCCTTATCTCCTGATAGTTGGAGAGAAAGAGGCCTCGACCGAAACGGTTTCCGTCCGCAAGCAGGGCGGCGAGGATAAGGGATCGATGCCGGTCGCCGAATTTGCGGCCCTATTGAAGGCAGAGATTGCCAAGGAACTTGATAATTAACTAACTTAAACTGAGGAGGATACTACTCTGGCTAACAACAATTACAGGCCGCCGAAACCTAAACCTTCAGCCCCCAGGCTCCCGGATCAGCGCCTGCCGCAGAACCGGAAAAAAGAAGAGGGGCCGCGCCTTAACCGCGAGATTACAGCACCGAGGGTTAGGGTGGTAGGTGACAATGTCCCCAAGCAGGACATTTATCCGCTTGCAGAAGCACTGCAGATGGCAGAGGCGCTCGAACTCGACCTGGTTGAGATCGTACCCACCGCCGAGCCGCCTGTGTGCAAGATTATTGATTACCAGAAGTACGTCTACCAGCAGAAAAAGAAAGCGAAGGAGCAGAAAGCCAACGCTTCCAAGGTTGTTATCAAGGAGATTCGCTTCGGGCCCCAGACGGATGAGCACGACTACCAGTTCAAGCTCAATCACGCCAAGAGCTTCCTCCAGGAGGGATCGAAAGTCAAGGCTTACGTATTTTTCCGCGGCCGTTCGATTCTCTTCTCGGAGCAGGGCGAGAAGCTTCTCCTTCGTTTCGCAGTCGATCTGGACGGTTTCGGCAAGGCCGAGCAGATGCCCAAGCTCGAAGGCAAGCGTATGATAATGATGATTGCTCCGGCAAAAAAGAAGTAACAGACACATTTTTTATAATTTAACAGTTATGCCTAAATTGAAGACCAACTCCGGTACGAAGAAGCGTTTCACGCTCACCGGTTCGGGAAAGGTGAAAAGAAAACACGCCTACAAAAGTCACATTCTGACTAAGAAGACCAAGAAGCAGAAGAGGAACCTTACTCACGTCGCAATGCTTACGAGCGCAGACGAGAGCCGTATTAAAGCACTGCTGGTCAAGTAATTCAATCAATGTTTAACCGGATGCACAGCCGGCAAGTGTCCTGAAAGGACCGCTGACATCCCAAATCAATCAAAATTATGCCTAGATCAGTCAACTCGGTGGCATCACGTGCCCGCCGCAAGAAAATCCTGAAACAGACCCGCGGTAACTTCCTCGCAAGGAAGAACGTCTGGACGGTAGCAAAGAATACCTATGAGAAAGGTTTGACTTATGCTTATCGCGACCGCAAGGCAAAGAAGCGCAGCTTCCGCTCGCTCTGGATTACCCGTATCAACGCCGCTGCACGCCAGCACGGTATGAACTACTCCCAGTTTATGGGTAAGCTGGCTCAGAACAACGTCGGTCTCAACCGCAAGGTCCTCGCTGACCTCGCTATGAACAATCCGCAGGCGTTCGAGGCTATCATCAACTCTGTCAAATAGGTGAATTCCAGTCGCTTTGACGATTAGGGACATATATCACAACAAATGGGTTCGGTTCAGTTTCTGGACCGTACTCTATGTATTGTGGGTACTCTGGATGGGTAACTACTGGTGGTTCTTCGGACTCATCGTAATTTTCGACATCTTCATTACCCGCAAGGTGAAGTGGGCCTTCTGGAAGAAGAGGTACAAGAAAGGGGAGAAGCACAACGTGCTGCTCGACTGGCTGGATGCGGTGGTTTTCGCCGTTATCGTGGTCACCTTCATCAACATCTTCTTCATCCAGGCCTTCAAGATTCCGTCATCTTCGATGGAAAGTTCCCTTCTCACGGGCGACCACCTGTTCGTCAGCAAAGTGGCATACGGTCCCAAGATGCCCCAGACGCCGCTTTCGGTGCCCTTCGTGCACAATGTCCTCCCGTTCTCCGGCCGCGAGAGTTACTCCACGGTCTGGCAGCGCCCCTACCGCCGCATCCCCGGCCTGGGCAAGGTTGAACGCGACGATTACGTCGTATTCTCCTTCCCGCACGGAGACAGCGTGCTCAAGCGCCTGCCCGCGGACGACTACTATATGCACGTTCGGACCGAGGGCCGCGAATATGCCATCAGGCAGTACGGCCCGCTGGTCGTGCGTCCGGTGGACAAAAAGGACCACTATGTCAAGCGTTGCGTAGCAATTGCCGGTGACACCCTCCAGGTGATCGACGGCCAGGTCTATGTCAACGGCGAGCCGCAGAAAGCGTGGCCGGGTATCCAGAATACCTGGCGCGTAGTGACCGACGGCACGCAGATCAATCCCCGCATCCTGCAGAAGATGGGGCTCAACCTCGCAGAGCTGTGGTATTCGCCGCAACTCCCCGGTTATCCCGAGATGCCTCTTACCGCAGAGCGTCTGGAGAAGGTCCGCGCCCTGGTCAACGTGGTTTCGGTCGAGCCCAACATCTCCCGTATTCCTGAGATGTCGGATGCCCCGATCCTGCTGTTCCCTTACACGGCAACCGGGTGGACACGTGACAACTACGGTCCGCTCTGGGTGCCCCGCAAGGGCGACAGCGTACAGCTGGACGCGCACACCCTCGCTCTCTACCGCCGTGCGATAGAGGTCTATGAGGGCCACAGCCTCCAGATTCACGGGGACGACATCTTCATCGACGGCGAGAAGTGCGACAGTTATACCTTCGGTATGGACTACTACTTTATGATGGGCGACAACCGGCACAATTCTTCCGATTCCCGCTATTGGGGATTCGTTCCGGAAGACCACATCGTAGGCAAGCCGCTTTTCATCTGGCTGTCCACCGACCAGACCCGCGCATTCCCGCGGAACATTCGCTGGGACAGGTTTTTAAAGATATGTAAGTAATGGCTGAAATAAATTTGGTTTTTTGATAAAAAATCAAGATATATGGCACGAGTTTGTCAGATTACGGGCAAGACCCGAATGATCGGAAACAACGTTTCCCACTCAAAGCGCCGCACCAAACGCGAGTTCGCACCCAACCTGCGCACCAAGAAGTTCTGGAGCGAGGAGGAGCAGCGCTTCATTACGCTTAAGGTTTCCTGCCGTGGCATGAAGACCATCTACAAGAACGGTCTCGCAGTCACCCTCGAGGAAGCCCGCAAGAAAGGTTTGATCGACATCGTCTAAATTTTCACGGTTATGGCAAAGAAAGGCAATCGAGTACAGGTGATTCTGGAGTGCACCGAGCAGCGTGAAAGCGGTGTTCCCGGTATGTCCCGTTACATCACCACCAAGAACAAGAAGAACACTCCCGAAAGGATGGAGATGAAGAAGTACAATCCCTATCTGAAGAAGGTGACCGTCCACAAGGAGATCAAGTAATTTTTAACAGGAGTAAACTATGGCAAAGAAAGCGGTCGCAACCTTCAGCGGCGATAAGTCACAGAACAAGACTGTTGTAAAGTGCATCAGGATGGTCAAGTCCGAGCGCACCGGTGCTTATATGTTCCAGGAAGAGTTCGTTCCCACGGACGCTGTCAAGGAGTATTTCAACAAGAAGTAATCTTTCTGGATTACACGACTTTTGAGGCCGGAACGGAAAATCCCGTTCCGGCTTTCATTTTTATTTGTATATTTGATGCCGATGGAAGATAAGATCATAGCCCTTATTCATCAGGAGGTAGTTCCGGCACTCGGCTGCACGGAGCCTATCGCGGTCGCGCTGACTGTAGCCCGTGCCACCGAAGCCCTGCGAGAAGCCTGCGGCAAGAAGCCTACGGACCGCAGTTGTCGTCCCGAGCGCATCGATATTCAGGTGAGCGGCAACATCCTCAAGAACGGAATGGGAGTCGGTATTCCCGGTACGGGAAGTGTCGGCCTTCCGATCGCGGCGGCCCTCGGCTCGGTCTGCGGCCGTTCCGCCTACCATCTCGAAGTGCTTGCGGACCTCAATCCTATGGCCGTCACCCGCGCCAAGACATTTGTCGAAGAGAAGCGAATCAATATCGGCATCGCCGAAGGCTCAGAGAAGGTCTATGTCAGCGCATCGGTATTCCTCGGAGAGCATAGCGCAAAAGCTGTCATCAGCGGCCGCCACGACGCCATCGTTTCGGTAGAGGTGGACGGCAGCGTAATCTCCGACGCGGCGCAGGAGCATCATACGGGAGCTGACGAGAAGGATGAAGAAAGCATTCTCGAGCCGGATTTCGCACGCCGCCTGACCGTCCGTGAGATTTGGGATTTCGTTACGACGGTGCCCGTAGAGAAAATCGCCTTTATGAAGGATTCGATCACTCTCAACCGCCGCCTGGCGGACGAGGGCCTGCATCACCGCTACGGCCTGCAGGTGGGCCGCACCATCCTCGCACACGACAACAGCGCCGTCTATGGCGATACGATACTTTCTTACGCTATGGCAGTCACCGCGGCTGCATCCGACGCCCGTATGGCGGGATGTACGCTTTCGGCAATGAGCAATTCGGGCAGCGGCAACCAGGGCATTACCGTTACCGTCCCGGTCATCGCCGTCGCCGAAAAGACGCACGTGCAGCGTGAGAAACTTCTTCGCGCACTGGCGCTGGCGCATCTGGTC
>CAMZIP010000038.1 GCA_947307265.1 uncultured Bacteroidales bacterium
ACGGTGTGCTTCTGGGATTTGCAATGCTCTATCCTTCAGCCGAACTGCGACTTTTGTTCCTGCCGTTTTTCCCGATAAAGGCAAAATGGCTGGTTCTTATTTTCGCGGCCATCGAACTTCTGACGGGTCTTTTCGCGTCCAGCAGTTCCATTGCGCATTTCGCACATCTGGGCGGTATGCTCTTCGGCTGGCTTCTCATTCTCTACTGGAAAAAGCGACGTAAATTTTATGACAACAATATCTGACCGGATGCGCGATGCCGTTGAGGAGGCCGTGGCCGTGCTGCGTCGCGGCGGCGTGATACTCTATCCAACTGATACGGTGTGGGGACTGGGCTGCGATGCCACGAATGCCGATGGCCATCGAATTGTTGGAGGTCAATGACAAGCCGATGACCATCATCTATCCCGGCGCGATGGGCCTTGCTCCGGCCGTGATTGCCGAAGACGGAACGGCCGGCATACGAATTCCGATGCACGAATTCTGCGTAGCGCTAATCCGCCGCCTGCGCAAGCCGCTCGTCTCGACTTCAGCCAATATTTCCGGCTTGCCGGCACCTTCGACTTACAGTCAAATATCGTCCGAAATCATCTCTGCAGTGGATTGGGTAGCAGACCCGGTTTACGAGCAGGGTGCGACAGGCACTGCATCCCAGATCATCAAGGTCGGGCTGCACGGTGAAATAGCAATTATAAGAAAATGAACAGAATAGATTGTTTTATCCCGATTCCCGGAGCCGAGCGTTCCAGAGGACTGGCTTCAACTGCGACCGTCAAGGAAATCGCGGCCAAGGCAAAAGCCGAATATACGCTTTTATACACGCGTTCCACAGAGCCGAGATTTATTCTCTATGCTCTCGAGAGAATGCTTCAGGTGGCAGATGATACGAATGCCGCTATGGTCTATGCGGACCGCTTCGATATCATCGGAGGCGAGGAACGTCCGCATCCGGTGATCGACCTGCAGACCGGTTCGCTGCGCGACGACTTCGATTTCGGACCGCTTCAGATATACCGCACTTCCGTGCTGAAAGATGCCGTTGCCGCTATGGACGTGGAATATGAGTTCGCCGGTCTGTATGACCTGCGGCTGAAGGTTTCGCAGCGCGGTAAGGTCGTGCACGTGCCGGAATTCTGCTACTATGACGTGGAGACAGACACCCGCAAGTCCGGTGAAAAGCAGTTTGACTACGTGGACCCGCGCAACCGTGCCGTCCAGATAGAGATGGAGAAGGCCTGCACCGAGCATCTCAAGGCAATCGGCGGCTATCTTGCTCCCGACCGGTTCAAGGAGGTCGTATTCGACAACGCGCCCGCAGCGGTCGAGGCTTCGGTCGTGATTCCCTGCCGCAACCGCGTCCGCACCATTGGCGATGCCATCAGTTCCGCGCTTGCGCAGAAAACGGATTTCCCCTACAACGTCATAGTTGTCGATGACAATTCGACCGACGGAACGGTGGATGTGATTCGCAGTTTTGCCTCCAACGAGAGGCTCGTCTATATCGCGCAGGACCCTACATATCACGCTATCGGCGGCAACTGGAACGTAGCTCTGCATCATCCGAAGTGCGGCCGTTTCGCCCTGCAGTTGGATTCGGACGACCTGTACCACGATGAGACTACGGTCCAGAAGTTCGTGAACGCTTTCTATGAGCAGCATTGCGCAATGGTCGTTGGTACCTACCGAATGACTGATTTCGACCTCAATACACTGCCTCCGGGAGTGATTGACCACCGCGAGTGGACGCCTGACAACGGCCGCAACAACGCATTGCGTATCAACGGCCTTGGTGCGCCGCGCGGTTTTTATGCGCCGCTCCTGAGGGAAATGAATTTCCCGACGACCAAGTACGGTGAGGATTATGCCGTCGGCCTCCGCATCAGCCGCGAATATCGCATCGGCCGCATTTACGATGTCATATACGATTGCCGCCGCTGGGAAGGTAATTCCGATGCAGACCTGGCCATCGACAAGGTCAACGCCAACAATTTCTACAAAGACAGAATCCGCACCTGGGAATTGGAAGCACGTATTGCACTCAATAAATCTCTGACGAAATGATACGCCGCCAGGAGATTCTTTCCGTGGGCATCCTTTCTGCCCCTGAGATTTCATTCGTGCTGCTTTCGCCGGCCGAAGCCGTAGGTGCGTCGTGGTCCGGCAGGTACTCGGCGTGCATTAAGGACGGACGGATTTTGTTCGAGGGCGCGCTATACGACGAGATTCGCTTCCATTTTCAGCCCTGCGGCGAAAATACTTTTTCTCCTGCCTCTTTCCGGCTGGAGAACGTCGTCATCGGCAAGGCATTTCACTGGCAGCGGAAAGAAGATCAGACCTTCGCGGGCGACCTGAAACTGATTGTGGAGGAGGGACAACTTACCGCCGTCAATCTCGTCGGTCTGGAAGATTATCTGCGCAGCGTTATTTCTTCTGAAATGAAAAGCACCGCGTCACTCGAGTTTCTCAAGGCCCACGCGGTCATTTCCCGTTCGTGGCTGCTGGCGCAGATCGAAAAGGCCGCAACAGTCTCTTCCGAGGCTGTAAAACCTGCTGCAGAGGCAGTTAATAACGAAGGCGTGCCGACTCTCATCCGCTGGTTTGACCGTGAAGACCATAAACTCTACGATGTGTGCGCAGATGACCACTGCCAGCGCTATCAGGGCCTTTCGCGCGTCGTTACCGAAAAGGCAGATGCCGTAATAGATGCCACCTGGGGCGAGGTTTTGATGGACGGGGACGATATATGCGATGCCCGTTTCTCGAAATGCTGCGGCGGCGTTACGGAACTTTTCAGTTCCTGCTGGGAAGACCGCGATATGAGTTATCTTCCCGCCCGTCCCGATACTCCGGGCGAAGATCCTGCCGGCCATCCTTTCTGCGATACATCAGACCGAAGCATCCTGGAGCAGGTGCTCAATGATTATGACCTTGAGACTCAGGACTTTTTCCGCTGGAAAGTCACTTATACCCGAGAGGCGCTGGACGAACTTGTATGCCGCCGTTCAGGAGTTGATTTCGGTCATATCGTGGATATGATTCCTATCCGTCGGGGCCCTTCCGGACGCATCATCGAACTTGAAATTCGCGGCACGAAGCAGTCGATGCGCGTCGGCAAGGAGTTGATGATCCGCAAATGGCTTTCTGAAAGCCATCTCAAGAGTTCTGCCTTCGACGTGGAGTTCACTGATAAGGAAGTTATACTGACAGGAAGCGGCTGGGGCCACGGAGTAGGGCTGTGCCAGATCGGCGCGGCTGTTATGGGCGCACGAGGTTACGGTTACAGCGAGATTCTCGACCATTATTTCCCCGGTTCCGCATTGGTCCGCCGTTACGAGTAATTTGCTAAGAATATGAGTGCAAATAAAGTAAGTTCACCCTGGGCGTGGGTCCCTACTCTGTACTTTTTCGAGGGACTTCCGTACTTTATAGTCAATACCATTTCTATTCTGATTTTTAAGGATTTGGGAATGAGCAACGGGCGCGTGGGGCTGCTGACCAGCCTCATCGGCCTGCCGTGGATGATCAAGCCGCTCTGGAGCCCGTTCGTAGATATATTCCGGAGCAAGCGCTGGTGGATCCTCGTGACGCAGATACTGATGGCCGCTACCGTCCTGCTGCTGGGATTTACCCTCCCGCTGCACGAACCTTTTACCTTGACACTCATACTGTTCGTTATTACGGGTTTCGCTTCGGCGACGCACGATATTTCTGCCGACGGCTTCTATATGATAGGCCTTGACCGGCAGCAGCAGTCGGTTTTTGTCGGTATCCGCAACACCTTCTACCGCGTGGCGATGGTCTTCGGACAGGGTGTGCTGGTGGTTATCGCTGGTCTGCTGCAGAAGAGTTCCACAGGCATATCATTGGCTCAGTTCGGCACGATTCCGCAGAACATTCTGGATTTCCTGCAGCAAAAGAGCACCGCGAGCGCGTCGATGGCCTGGAGCCTGACGCTGATAATCGCTTCATTTATACTGACCGTATTGTCGTTATATCACTTGATGATGATTCCCCGCACCAATGCCGACGAGAATCGTCAGGTTAAAGGTGCACGGCAGGTCCTGTCAGAGTTCGGCGGCGCTGTCGTGAGTTTCTTCACCAAGCCCGGAATCTGGCTTGCTATGGCATTTATGCTGCTTTACCGTCTTCCGGAGGCGTTTTCCGTCAATATGCTATATCCGTTCTTCAGCGATGCGGCAGAGTTGGGCGGCCTCGGGTTGGATAAGGAGACTTTCGGTCTGATTTACGGTACGGCCGGAGTTATTGCGCTGCTTGCCGGCGGTATCCTCGGAGGTATCGCGATTTCCAGAAAGGGTCTCAAACGCTGCCTGATGCCGATGGCTTTGAGCCTCGCGCTGCCGTGCGTGGTGTATCTTATTCTTGCGCTTACCCAGACTCACAACGTTCTGGTGATCGGCTCGCTCGTGGTCCTGGACCAGTTCGGCTACGGATTCGGCTTTACGGCCTATACGGTGTATATGATGCGCTTTGCCGAAGGTCCGCTCAAGACATCTCATTATGCCATCTGCACCGGTTTTATGGCGCTTTCGATGCTGCTTCCCGGTCTTGTGGCGGGTTATCTGCAGGAATGGCTGGGTTATGTAGGTTTCTTCATAATGGTAATGGTCTGCTGCGTTGCGACTATCGGTATCACATTCCTCGCGGCAAGACCGATCGAATCGGATTACGGATGTCGAAAAGGATAGGGTTATGAAACGTGTAAAAACGTTTAAAACGGCTTTTGCGCTGCCGATGGCGGCGATATTTTGCTTTGCAGTCGGGTGCCGTCCCGCTGCTGCCGGGACACAGCCTGCGACGGTTGCCGATACTGTCGTAGTAGTTGACAAGGTTGTAGTCGATTCTCGCATCGACACGGTCAAGACCGGTATCGAGGTCCTGCGCGACAGCGGTTTTGCCATCCTTGACGGCAAGCGTGTCGGCCTGGTTACCAACCAGAGCGGCGTGGACCGCAATCTGAATTCTACCATCGATATCCTCAATGATGCCCCTAACGTGAATCTGGTGGCTCTTTATGGCCCCGAACACGGCGTTCGCGGCAACCATTCCGCAGGCAAGCACGTTAAAGACGATGTGGATCCGTCGACGGGACTTCCCATATTTTCGCTTTACGGAAAGAAGCGTCGTCCCACGCAGGAGATGCTCGAAGGAATTGATGTTATGGTTTATGACATTCAGGATAACGGCAGCCGTTCATACACGTTTATAAGCACTTTGGGCTCTATAATGGAGGCCTGTGCAGATGTCGGTGTCGAGGTGGTCGTTCTCGACCGGCCCAATCCGCTCGGCGGTCTTAAGGTCGAAGGCAGTTATGTCGAACCCGACTGCGTATCGTTTATCGGCAGATATCCCATTCCGTATATTTACGGCCTTACGGTAGGTGAACTGGCTACATATCTTAATGAAGAGCCGCATCATTGCCAACTTACCGTCGTGCCGATGGAGGGATGGCGCAGGGATATGTATTTCGACGATACCCATCAGCCCTGGGTGATGCCTTCTGCCCATATTCCGGAGGCGAAAACGTCTTTCTATTATCCTGCTTCGGGAATGGTGGGCGAACTTGGCGGCTGGATGTCCATCGGCATCGGCTATACCGTGCCGTTCCAGCTTTTCGGGGCACAGTGGGTGGACTCGGACCAGTTTGCAGATTCGCTCAACGCTTTGCACCTGCCTGGCGTGCGCTTCCGCCCCATCACTTATAAGCCTTATTATGCCTCCGGCAAGGATTCAACTCTTCAGGGCGTGCAGTTCTTCTTTACGGATCTGGATGCCGCGCGTCTGACGGAGGTGCAGTTCTATGTAATGCAGGTTGCTGCGGAACTGTATCCCGATCATCTTGCATTTCCCGAAGGCCGCAAGTATAAGATGTTCGATTATGCCACGGGCAGCCACGGCATCCGCGAAGCATTCTCGAAGAGTTATCGCGTAGAGGATATTCTTCCTTACTGGAGAAAAGACGAAGAGGCCTTCCGTGAGGCCTCCTCGAAATATTATCTTTATTAGAAGAATCAGTTTCCGGTTTTGTCACCCGCGCTCTAAGTGGCGTCGGGTTTTGCCGTTCTGACTAAAGTACTCCGACAACTTCGTACCAGACTTTGCCGTCGATCAGGGTTGCCCGGTAGAGGACGTTCTCAGCCTGATAGTAGGTGTAGCCGTCGATCACGACCTCTCTGTAGTACTCCGGCAGATTGTCTACGATTGCTCCAAGCGGGGCTTCAACCACGTAGTAGTAACCGTTCCGGTAAGCGTAGAAGACGCCGTCCTGGTAGTAATAGTCGTAGCCGTAAGACTGCTGAGCGTAGATGTTGTCAATATAAGCCGTGTTGCTGACCGGGATGTAGGTGCCGTACTGCCTCGAATAGTAGTTCGAGATGGCGGCTGCTTCGTAAGCGCGGGTCTCAACATTGCGGTAGGGATTGAAGAGAACCCTTTCCATTACCATATTGAAGAGGCGTGCCGCGAAGGATGCTCCCACAGGCGGGCGGCAGATTACATAACCGCTGAGCGGGTGACGGCGATAGTAGATACCGTCTCTGTAGTAATAAGCCACGTTGTTGTAATAGACGGTCTTGTAGCCGCTGGGCAGTCTGTCGAGACGGTGTCCGAAGTAGTGCGAGCCACCGTGGTAAGCCGGGCGGGGCCTGCCGATCTTGCCCTGATCGCGGTGCGACTTGTCGCCGAAAGGCCAGTCATTGTTGTTGTGTGCACCGGGACGGGGCGGATTGTTGATGCCGCTGCCGGGGTTGTGGCCCGGATTGTGGCCCGGATTGTGACCGGGGTTGTTGCCGGGGTGGTTCCCAGGATTATTACCGGGGTTGTGGCCCGGAGTATTACCGGGGTGATTTCCAGGATTGTTACCGGGTTTTCCGCCGTCCTTTCCGGTCGGCTTGTTGTCAGGCTTGTTTCCGGGATTGTTGCCGCCGGTGGGCTTATTGCCGCCGGATTTGCTTCCAGTATTGCTTCCTACGTTGGAAGTACCTGCATTGTTGGTAGTGCTGCCGCGTCTCTCATTGACGTGCGTGTCACTCTTACTGTTGTTGCTGCTATTTCCGTTCTGGCGGGATACGTTCTGCTGTGAAGTCGTTGTCGCCGAACTGCCGCGCCGGTTGTTCTGACCGAGAAGCGCCGGAGGGCAGGTGCAAAGCAGCACTGCACTGATGGCTAATGCGACATAATTAAGCTTTTTCATAACTTCGATGAATGAAAGGTTTGGTTTCTCTTTCTTTCAACTATTAGACCAATCTACGCAGCGTAAAGTTTAATAATGTTAAGAATCACCTCTACGGCCTTTTCCATACTCTCGAGCGGTACGAACTCCATTTTGCCGTGGAAATTCAGGCCGCCTGCGAAAATGTTGGGGCAGGGCAGGCCCATAAATGAGAGGCGTGCGCCGTCGGTTCCGCCGCGAATCGGCTGAATCTTAGGCTTTATGCCAGCCATTTCCATAGCCTTGATGGCCTTTTCGACCACGTGGTAATGCGGCTCGACCTGCTCGCGCATATTGTAATACTGGTCGCGCATTACGAGGGTGGCGGTACCTTCGCCGTAGCGTGCGTTGATGAAATCGGTAACGGCCTGCATCTGCTGCTTGCGCGTCTCGAACTTCGCACGGTCGTGGTCACGGATGATATATGAGAAGTCGGCCTCTTCCACCGTGCCCTTGAAGGAGGTGATATGGAAGAATCCTTCGTATCCTTCGGTAAATTCGGGTCGCTCCGAAACAGGAAGCAGGCTGTTGAGTTCCTGCGCGATGAGAATGGCGTTCTTCATCTTGTTCTTGGCGTAGCCGGGATGGACGTTGCGGCCCTGGATATGCAGTTTCGCCGAAGCGGCGTTGAAATTCTCGAATTCCAGTTCGCCGATGGCGCCGCCGTCCATTGTATAGGCATATTCTGCGTTGAATCTCTTGACGTCGAAGCAATCCACGCCGCGGCCGATTTCCTCATCCGGGGTAAAACCTATTCTCAGCGGGCCGTGCTTGATCTCGGGATGAGCCAGCAGGTAACTGATGGCGGTCATTATTTCCGCAACTCCGGCCTTGTCGTCGGCGCCGAGCAGCGTAGTGCCGTCGGTGGTGATGACGGTCTGGCCGCGGTAATCGGCCAGTTCGGGGAATTCAGACACCTTGAGTGTCAGGCCTTCCACGCCCTTGAGGGGAATGTCGCCGCCGTCGTAGTTCTTGATGATCTGCGGATTGACGCAGGCGCCCGGTGCATCCGGGGAGGTATCGACGTGTGCGATAAATCCGATGGCGGGAATGGCCTTGTCCGTGTTGGCGGGAACAGATGCCATCACGTAGCCGTCCTTGTCAAGCGTGACATCTTTAATTCCCATTGCTTTAAGTTCATCGACCAGCATCCGCGAAAGGTTGAGTTCCTTCGCGGCCGAAGGCTGCGAAGCGCTTTCTTCGTCAGACTGTGTATCGATTGCTATATAGCGCAGAAATCTTGTCAGAATATCTTCCATCTTGCTATTTTTTAGAGGTTTTCATAGAAGCGCAAATCATATATGCGATGATGCCGAGGAAAGGAATGATAGCGATTGCTTCACCGTAGGTATCGTGCCACGAGGTGAGGAACCAGTCCACATTCGCGAACTTGAGCAGTGCGCTGACCACACCCATAAGTGCGCCGCCGGCGATAAATCCGGAAGCGATGAGGGTGCCCTTCTCCTTGCGTTCAGCGTTAACCTTCGCATCCTTGCTGCGGGTGCTGACGAACCACGAGATCGCGCCGCCGACGAGCAGAGGGAGGTTGAGGTCGATAGGAATGAACATACCGAGGCAGAATGCCAGAGCCGGTATCTTGAAGATGGTGAGGAGTATTGCGATAACCGCACCGATTCCGTAGAGCAGCCAGGGTGCGCTGCCGCCTTCCTGCATCATCGGCTGGATGACTGCCGCCATTGCATTTGCCTGAGGCGCGACGAGAGCGTTTTCACCGACGAATCCGTAAGTCTTGTTGAGGATGAGCATAACGCCGGAGACGGTCACGCCCGCGACGAGGATGCCGATGAACTTCCAACTTTCCTGCTTAGCAGGGGTAGTACCGATCCAATAACCGATCTTGAGGTCGGTTACAAGTGCGCCGGCGACCGAAAGTGCCGTGCAGACCACGCCGCCGATAAGCATTGCGGCCACCATACCCGAATTACCCTTGAGCCCTGCGGCGACCAGCACGATAGCCGTGATGATCAAAGTCATAATCGTCATACCGCTGACGGGGTTGGTACCCACGATGGCGATTGCATTTGCAGCGACTGTCGTAAACAGGAATGAAATCACGGCCACGATCAGCAGTCCGATGATGGCCTGCCAGATGTTGTGGACCACGCCGCCGAAGGCGAAGAATGCAAATACAGCAACCAGGGCGATGATGATGCCGAATACCACGGACTTCATCTTGATGTCGCGCTGCGTGCGTTCTGCGGAGACGTTATCCTTTTCGTTCTTCTTGCTGAATTCACCGACTGCAAGTCCGACGGCAGATTTGATGACGCCGAATGACTTGATGATGCCGATGATGCCGGCAGTCGCGATACCGCCGATACCTATGTGACGCGCGTAACCCTTGAAGATGGCGTCAGCGCTCATAGAGCCGATCGTGTCGGTGATGCCGGTATGCATCAGGTCGATGACGTTGCCGCCCCAGATGAGGTTCATCAACGGAATGATGACAACCCATACGAGGAGCGAACCGCAACATATAATAAATGCGTATTTTAGTCCGACGATGTAACCCAGACCGAGCACTGCCGCTCCGGTATTGATCTTGAGCACGAGTTTCGCCTTGTCGGCCACGACCTGGCCCCAGTGCATCACCGTGGTGCTGAGCGTCTCGGCCCAGGTGCCGAAGGTTGCGACCAGGAAGTCGTAGATACCGCCGATCAGACCGCTGATGACCAGAGTCTTGGCGCTGCTGCCGCCGTTTTCGCCGCTGACGAGCACCTGCGCGGTTGCCGTTGCCTCAGGGAACGGATATTTGCCGTGCATATCCTTGACGAAATATTTGCGGAACGGTATCAGGAACAGGATACCGAGCACGCCGCCCAGTACGGACGAGAAGACCATCTGGGTGAAATTGACATCCAGGCCGAGGATGTAGATAGCCGGAAGAGTGAAAATACTGCCGGCCACCACGCAGCCTGAGCAGGCGCCGATGGACTGGATGATGACGTTCTGGCTGAGCGCATCCTTCTTGCGGAATGCAGTGGAGAGACCTACTGCGAGGATGGCGATGGGGATGGCTGCTTCAAATACCTGACCGACCTTGAGGCCGAGGTATGCGGCTGCCGCCGAGAAAAGAACCGTCATCAGCAGACCGATGGTGACGGACCAGGGAGTTACCTCCAGCGGTTTGTGCGCAGGAGAATAAAGGGGCTCGTACTTTTCGCCCTGCTTCAGTTCGCGATAGGCGTTTTCGGGGAGTCCCTGCGGTTTGTTTTCAATCTCGCTCATATATTAAGGTGTTTTGTTTTCTATCGCCAAGGTACGAAAAAGTTGACAAACTGGGAGCAAAATGAGGGGGAGGTAAAAATTTTTGAAAAAAAGTTGAAAAAAATTTGGTGTATCAAAAAATGTTCTTACCTTTGCAGCCCGTTTCGGAAAAATCACAGCAGTGATATGCGAGACGGAAGTTCATTGACTTAATGAGAGAGATAACGAGGTAAAAACTGTAAGCAAAAGATAGT
>CAMZIP010000039.1 GCA_947307265.1 uncultured Bacteroidales bacterium
CGCTTTGTTACGAAGTTGTAAATACCGCCGCGGCCCTGTGCATCGCCCGGATACCAGTTCTGGACGGTACTGTACTTGACTTCAGCGTCCTTTTCGACCACGATCTCCACCACTGCCGCGTGCAACTGGGACTCGTCGCGCATCGGGGCGGTGCAGCCCTCCAGATAGCTGAGGTACGAACCTTCGTCCGCCACTATCAGCGTCCTCTCGAACTGGCCGGTGCCTTTCGCATTGATGCGGAAATAACTCGAAAGTTCCATCGGGCAGCGGACTCCCTTCGGAATGTAGCAGAACGAGCCGTCGCTGAATACTGCCGAGTTGAGAGCGGAGTAGAAGTTGTCTGCTGCCGGAACCACGCTCGCGAGGTATTTGCGGACGAGGTCGGGATAATCGCGGACCGCTTCGGAGAATGAGCAGAATATTATGCCTTTTTCCGCGAGGCTTTCGCGGTAGGTGGTCTTGACCGAAACTGAGTCAAACACGGCATCTACCGCCGCCCCGCTCAGGACATTGCGCTCGTGAAGAGGAATGCCGAGTTTGTCGAAAGTCTTCTCGAGTTCGGGATCCAGTTCCTTCTTTCCGCCGCTCTTTTTAGGCGCGGCGTAGTAGATGATGTCCTGAAAATCTATTTCGGGAATATTCAGGTGCGCCCAGGTGGGAAGTTTCATCTTCTGCCATTTGCGCAATGCGTCCAGGCGGAATTCGAGCAGCCACTGGGGTTCCTGTTTCTTGGCTGAAATCAGCCGTATAATGTCTTCGTTGAGGCCTTTGGGAATAAATTCCTGGTCCAGCTGCGTCTCGAAACCGTGTTCGTATTCGGCGCCGGCCACCTCTTCAAGTATATCTTCTTTTCGTGCCATTTCAAAAGGGCAAAGTTAACCAAAACGCGGCAGAAAGAAAAATATTAAAATTTTTACCGTCGCGATGCAACGAATTGCTTCGCAGGTGCATCTTGTAAGTGGTTTAGGTTTTAGTACACGGGAGGAGGCTTGATTCATTCCAAATGGGTCAGCCTTCTTTTTTTGTTCTCTGATGCCTATATCAGCGACACTCCTGTCATACATTCAGGCTGAGGTATTCCCATCAGGGCAAGCATCGTCGGGGCGATATCGCAAAGGCGGCCGTCGCGGACACTCTTCACGTCATCATCCACCACGATAAACTGGACCTTATTGAGCGAATGCGCCGTATTCGGCGAACCGTCCTCATTGACAGCATAATCCGCATTGCCGTGATCGGCAGTGACAAGCACCGTATAACCGTCGCGGCGGGCGGCTTCGACCACCTCTCCGACAGCGCTGTCGATATAGCGCACAGCCTTCACGATAGCATCGTAAACGCCGGTATGGCCCACCATATCACCGTTTGCGAAATTGAGGATTATCATATCGAATTCCTTGCTGTCCAGTGCGCCGATGAGTTTGTCCTTGACCTCGGGCGCGCTCATCTCCGGCTGCAGGTCATAGGTCGCAACCTTCGGTGAATGCACCAGAATCCGGCTTTCGCCAGGGAAAACCTCCTCGCGGCCGCCGTTGAAGAAGAATGTCACGTGCGCATATTTCTCCGTTTCTGCGATGCGAAGCTGCTTCAGACCAGCCTTCGAAACCACTTCACCGATGGTCTGAGGTACGTTTTCTTTGTCGAAAAGAATATGCAGGCCGGTAAATGTATCGTCATACGGCGTCAGGCAGCAGAAATAGAGCGGAATTGTGTGCATTCCCTCTTCCGGCATATCTTTCTGCGTCAGGACGGTGGTTATCTCGCGGGCGCGGTCATTCCTGAAATTGAAGAAAATCACTGCGTCGCCCTCTTCGATGCAGGCCAGCGGGCGTCCGTCTGCGCCGACAATCACGGTCGGCTTGACAAATTCGTCCGTAACTCCTGCGGCATAAGATGCCTCCAGGGCCTCAACAGCCGAGGTCGCAGGCGTACCCGTGCCGCTTACCAGCAGGTCATAACCGGCCTTGACGCGGTCCCAGCGCTTGTCGCGGTCCATCGTATAGAATCGTCCGCAGATCGAAGCGATACGGCCCGTGGTCTTAGCCATCTGTTCCTCCAGTTCCGCAACGAATCCCTTTCCGCTGTGCGGATCGGTATCGCGGCCGTCCATCAGGCAGTGCACGAACACGTCTTTCAGTCCGAAACGTGCCGCCTCGGCGAGAAATTCTTCGAGATGAGCGAGCGAACTGTGGACTCCGCCGTGCGAGCAGAGGCCGAGAAAATGCAGCTTACGGCCGCTGGAGCGGACATATTCGTAGCAGCGGCGGATCTCGTCGTTCTGCAGCAGCGCGTGTTCGCGGCAGGCGCGGTTGATTTTCACGAGGTCCTGATATACGACGCGGCCGGCCCCGATATTGAGGTGTCCGACCTCGGAATTGCCCATCTGCCCGTCAGGCAGTCCGACATCTTCTCCGCAGGCGGAAACGTGGGAATGAGGATAGCGTGCGCGAAGTGCGTCTATATTGGGAGTCCCGGCAGTAAAAATAGCATTGGAATGGTCCTGGCGGCCTTCGCCCCAACCATCAAGTATCATCAGTAAGACCCGCTTTTTCATTTTTTATGTATTTTTGTACGATTAAACTACTTAAGAGCAGCAAATATACAAAATATGGGCAGGAAGTCTAAGAAAAAAGGCAGTTCATCCAGGGGTATTGAAAACGGTCGCGGCAAAAGTTCTAAAACCGGCCGCCGCAAGCATTCAGGGCCGAAGATCGCCGATACATACGAAGGCACTGTCAACCTCAACCGCGACGGCATCGGATTCATCAGCGTACCGGGGCTGGAAGAGAGCATTTTCGTCCAGAACCGCAAGATGCGCGGCGCCCTCAACGGTGACCGCGTGCAAGTGGCAGTCTATCGCAGCCGCAGGCCCGAAAGCGGACGCATCGAGGGTGAGGTAATTTCTGTCATAGAGCGCTCCAAGAGGCCCCATATCGGCACCCTGATCGTGCGCGGAGACAAGGCCTGGGTGATGGTCGAGAGCCGCGTGATGCCCTATGACGTGCGCGTCGATATAGAAAAGGCTTCCGACCTGCCCGTATTCGGCGGGCTAAAAGCCACCGACGGAATGAAGGTCGCCGTCCTGGTTAGCGCCTGGCCTAAAGGCACTCCGGAGCCCATTGGAAAGATAGTGGACGTACTCGGCAAGCCCGGCGAAAACGATACCGAGATGCACGCCATTCTGACTGAATATCAGCTGCCTTACCGTTTTGACGAGTCGGTCGAACGCGCCGCCTCGCATTCCCGCCAAGATTACGGAGAAAGACCTGGCCGGGCGAAAAGATTTCCGTCAGGTGCTGACTTTTACGATAGACCCCGCAGATGCGAAAGACTTCGACGACGCTATTTCCATCCGGAAACTGGACGGCGGCCGGTACGAGGTCGGCGTGCATATCGCTGATGTGACGTGGTATGTCAAGCAAGGCGGTAAAATAGACGAAGAAGCCTATAACAGAGGCACTTCCGTATATCTGGTGGACCGCACTATCCCGATGCTGCCGGAGAAACTGAGCAACAAACTCTGCTCCCTGCGGCCCGGCGAAGACAAACTGTGCTTTTCGGCGGTTTTCGAGATGGATGAAACTGCAAAAGTGCACCGCCAGTGGTTCGGACGCACGATTATCAATTCCGACCAAAGGCTGGATTATGACCAGGCACAGCAGATTATAGAGACCGGCGAAGGCACTCTGAACGAGGAACTGAAGCTGCTCAACAATATGGCCATCGCGCTGAGAAAGAAGCGTTTCGCAAAGGGTGCGATAGATTTCAACCGTCCCGAACTGAAGGTTATTGTCGATGAAAAGGGCCGACCGCTGAACGTGGTGCAGGTCATCGAGAAGGACAGCAACCGTCTGATAGAAGAATTTATGCTGCTTGCAAATCGCAGCGTGGCTGAATTTGTCACCCTGCGCTGCCAGGCGAAAAATCCGACTTTCGTTTATCGAGTCCACGATAACCCCAACCCCGTCAAACTCGAAGAGTTGCGCGGATTTGCAGCCAATTTCGGACGCAAACTGGGCGATACCGCCAACCCTAAAAAGGCCGCCAAGAGCCTCAACACCCTTATCGGCGAGGTTAAGAACGCGCCCGAAGAGGAGGCCGTCAAGATGATGGCCCTGCGTTCGATGGCACGCGCCTGCTATACCACAGACAATATCGGCCACTACGGTCTGGCTTTCGACTACTATACGCATTTCACCTCGCCCATCCGCCGTTATCCGGATATGATGGTGCACCGCCTGCTGGCGATGTATATGGACGGTGCCGCTTCGCAGAATAAGGAGTATTATGAAGAATGCTGCCAGTATGCGTCGCAGCGCGAACAGCTTGCCGCCGAAGCCGAACGCAGCAGCATCCGCTACAAGATGGTCGAGTTCCTGAAGGGCCGCGAGGGCGAAATCTTCGAGGGCACCATATCTGGCCTTACGACCTGGGGCATCTACGTCGAAATCGAGCCGACCAAGATCGAGGGAATGGTATCAATCCGCGATGTCCGCAATGATTATCTGGTATTCGATGCCGATAATTACCGCACCGTCGGCAAGGGAACCGGCCGCATATTCCGCCTCGGCGACCGTGTCCGCGTCCGCCTCGTGCGCGCCTCCCTCGACCAGCGCATCATCGACTACGAACTCCTCTGGGACTAACTGCGACTGAGTTTAAGCCAGATGCGGAGGCCGTTGATGGCGTTGAGCAGGTAGAAAAAGTACTTGGCGATATAGACTGCGGCGAGCGATGCGTTGATGCCGGCGGCGACATCTGCACGGGCCGTCAGCGTCCACATTATCACCGAAGAGACATTGACTATGATCCAGAAAATCCACTGCTCCATCCGGGCGGTGGAAAGCAGATATTGTCCGATAAAATTGCAGACCGTAGCGAGGGCATCCACCAAAATAACCCAGCGGAGCGTGCGAAGGGCGCCGTCGGGCGAAAGAAGTACCTCCGAGACGGACATACCCTTGTCCGCCTTGACTATGCAGAGAATGATATAAGTCACAACAGTGCCCACCAGGAACAGCAGCGAGTACAGCAGACGGCCCTTTTTATCGAGCCTGCGCGCCTTGACCTGAGTCTTGGCAGAGCCGCCCCGGCGATGCCAGCTGACCAGTCCAATGAACTGCATCGGCAGGAAATACAGCAGGTTGATGGCGCCGCTGCCGTAATTGCCCTTGAAGTAGCATACCGCACCGTAAATGACGACATTCACCATTCCGAAAAAGAAATTTGCTATTCGCGCATTGGCTGACAGGATGGTGGAAGCCACGCCGAAAAGCGAGGCCCCTGAGGCGGCCAGAAGCAGCAGGCGGTCGCGAAGATCCCCTGCCTCGGTATAGTTGGTGACGGTGATGAAGATGATGACTGCCGCCATCATAACCATCAGTGTCACGCTGAAAATGCGGTTAAACTTTTCTTCTGATGTAATTTTATTCATTGCTTTGATTTTTATCTGCTCCCGAAGCCTGCAGAACCATCAGGATACGGGATGCAAGAGCCGGGCCGACAACTTCCGCTATCTCTGCTTCACTGGCCTTGCGAATACGTGCGACGCTCTTGAAATGCTTCAGGAGAGCCGTTTCACTCTTTTCTCCGACACCGCGGATGGTCCGGAGTTCTGATGCCACCTGCCGTTTGCTGCGCTTATTTCGGTGATGCGTGATGCCGAACCGGTGCGCCTCATCCCTGATATGCATCAGAATCCTCAGCGAAGCGGAATTCTTGTCCAGGAAAAGAGGATGCGGATCACCGGGCACCAGCACTTCCTCCATTCGCTTTGCAAGCCCCACGACCTTGATACGGTCAGTAACCCCGAGTTCGCAAAGGGCATCGTAAGCATTGTGCAGCTGCCCCTTTCCGCCGTCAATCACAACGAGTTGCGGAAGCGGCTGATTTTCGGCCAGAAGCCGTGAATAACGACGGTTGACAACCTCCTTCATCGAAGCGAAATCATCTGCCCCGATGACGGTCTTGATATTAAAATGACGATAATCCTTGCGGCTCGGCACGCCCCCCTTGAAGACAACGCACGAAGCCACCGGGTCTGTGCCCTGGATATTGGAATTGTCGAAACACTCGATATGATCCGGAGGAACTGCCATTCCAAGGTCCTTCTGCAACTGTTCGACGCCTTTGCGGGCATTGGTAACCTGTCGCGGCAGGTGCTTTTCCTTCAGGAGACTGTAAGTTTCCATATCCAGCAGTCCGTGTCCCACGACCTTCTCTCGCTCGTGATGCTTCTCCAGAAACCGCATCCTGGACTGCCAGGCAGCCGCCTCTTCAAACCGCAGGTCAGCCGCAGCCTCTTCCATCCGGCTGCGCGCATCTGAGATAAGATTGCGGACGCGACCGCTCAGCAGGCTGTGAATCTCCGCAATCTGACGGTCATATTCTTCCTTGCTCTGCCTGCCGGCGCAGGGTGCCGCACAGCGGTGAATCTGCGATTCGAGGCAGGGACGGATGCGACCTTCGGAAATAGCCTCAGGCGTCAATGCAAACCGGCAAGTGCGTATTTTCCAGATATTTGCAATCATATCCAGAAGCCTGTGCGCGTGCTGCACCGAAGCATACGGCCCGTAATATCTGGAACCGTCGCGGCGGTAGCGGCGCGTCAGGAAAATCCTCGGAAACGGCTCGTCGCTCACGCAAATCCACGGATAAGTCTTGTCATCCTTGAGCAGGATATTGTAATGCGGCTGGAGTTGTTTGATAAGGTTGTTTTCGAGCAGGAGCGCGTCTTCCTCCGTCTCTACGACGGTATATTGCACATCCGCTATATGAGCCACCAGAGCGTTGGTCTTGCGGTCCAGCTGATCCGCCGGCCGCATATACTGCGAGACGCGCTTGACCAGATCTTTTGCCTTGCCGACATAGATTATAGTGCCGGTTTCGTCAAAAAACCGATAAACACCGGGTTGGTGGGGCAATTGTGCTATCTTTTCGCGGATGGTCATCCGTATTTTTTGTTATATTTGCGTACTAAACCAAACCAAAAGTCGATGGAAGACAAGACAAAGGTACTTAATAAATCGGATTTGCAGTCAGCAATGAAGATAAAAGGCCCTTTCGGTAGTTTTTTGGCGGGCCTTATCATCAAAGTCCTGGAGATAGATGAAGCCAATCGGATACAGAACAAGTATAAGGATTACTCAGGCCCCGATTATTCGGAGCGCGTGCTCGAAGAAGTCGGCGTCAAATACGTAATCCCCGAAGGCCAGGTTGACCGCATTCCTGCAGAAGGAGGATTCATTACAATTTCCAATCACCATTTCGGCGCCATTGACGGCCTGATTCTAAGCGCTGTAGTAGGAGGCAAGCGACGCGATTACCGCATCCTCACCAACTTCCTGCTGTCGCTGATTCCGGGTCTGAAAGAGAGCTTTATGCCCGTCAATCCCATTTCCGACGTAGCGAAGGCAAAAAGCCTCTCCGGCATACGTATGGCGCTGTCGCATATAGCGAACGGGGGTGCGCTGGGATTGTTCCCTGCAGGAGAGGTCGCCACCTATCAGAAGAAAGACCAGAGGACCGCACTCGGCCGCAAGGCCAAAATCGAAGACAAGCCCTGGGCTGAGAATATCATCAAGATCATTGCAAAGAGCGGCCTGCCCGTCGTTCCAATCTATTTCGAGGGCACCAACTCGCGCAATTTCCACTTCCTGGGCAAGATTCACCCCCGCCTGCGCACCATCAGGCTGGTTCACGAACTCTTCAACAAGCGCGGCAAGACGGTTCAGGTCCGCATAGGCCAGGCCATCACTGCAGAAGAGATCAAGAAATTCGAAGACACAGTCACTCTCGGCCGCTATCTGCGCAGCCGCGTATATGCACTCCAGGCAGACTGCCTGCCTGCTCATCACGAATCCGCTTCGAATATCAAGATGGAGCCCGTTGCAGAGCCCGCCGCACAGCAGGATGTAATCCGCGAAATGGAATCCATTTCCGATAGGATCCTGTTCGAAAACGGCGGCTACCGCGCATATCTGACCAAGATAGACCAGCTTCCGGCGACGTTGCACGAACTCAGCCGTCTGCGCGAGATTACATTCAGAGCCGTAGGCGAAGGTACCGGCAAACCGCTCGATACTGACATCTACGACAATTACTTCTATCACCTGATACTCTGGCATATTGAGAATCAGGAGATTGCAGGCTCATACCGGCTCGGCGACGGACGCGAGATAATGGAGCAGCACGGCGGCAGCAAAGGCTTCTATACCGCAAGCCTGTTCAAATTCAAGCCGGGTGCAGAAAATATTCTGGGCCGCTGTATGGAGCTGGGCCGCACGTTCATCCAGGAGAAATACCAGCGCGAAGTGCTGACCTTCAAACTGCTGCTCTCCGGCCTCGGCTGCGCCGCAGGAAGTATGCCGCACCTGGATTACTATTATGGCCCGGTGAGCATCAGCAATGCATTTCCGGACTTTTACAGGAGCCTTATCATTTATTTCCTGGAGAAAATGTACCCCATCGTCGATGACGAACGGATTGCATCGCCTACAACGCCGTTCACGCCAGATTTCTTGCTCGTCAACCCCGACGACCTGCTGGCCGGCGTCAAAGACCTGGACGACTTCAACAAACTGCTCGGCATCCTTTCGGACGGCAAATACTATATCCCCGTGCTGGTTTCCAAGTACTTCAAGTGCTCTGCGAAACTTATCTGCTGCAATATCGACCCCGATTTCGGCAACTGCCTCGACGGCCTGATCCTGCTCAGGTTTACCGATTATCCCAAAAATACCCTCCGTACCCTGACCAAATTTATGTCTCCTGAGTGGCAGGAGAGGATTTATGCGCAGTTCGGAGGCGCCGAATAACAGAATAACCGCAATAAACAATAACGCCAATGTCACACAAAACCGGCAAGATAGTTCAGGTTGTAGGCCCGGTGGTCGATGTTCATTTCGACATCTCTTCCACTGAAGAGGCCGGCCTCCTGCCCAAGATCCACGACGCACTGGAAGTCATACGTCCTGACGGCCGCAAACTCATCATCGAGGTGCAGCAGCACATCGGAGAAGATACGGTCCGCTGCGTGGCAATGGATTCCACCGACGGCCTGAGCCGCGGCATCGAAGCCACCAACACCGGAGGAGCCATCTCGATGCCGGTAGGAGCCCGCATCCGCGGCCGCGTGATGAATGTCACCGGCGATACGATCGACGGACTCGGGGACCTGGACCGGAGCGAGACGCTGCCCATCCACCGCGAAGCGCCTAAATTCGAAGACCTTACCACGTCGCAGGAGGTGCTTTTCACCGGCATCAAGGTCATCGACCTGCTGGAACCCTACCTCAAGGGCGGCAAGATCGGTCTTTTCGGCGGTGCAGGCGTGGGCAAGACCGTGCTTATCAAGGAGTTGATCAACAATATAGCCAAGGCGCACAACGGTTTTTCGATATTTGCCGGCGTCGGCGAGCGTACCCGTGAGGGTAACGACCTGCTGCGCGAAATGATTGAATCCAACGTCATCCGCTACGGAGACGCGTTCAACAAGGCAATGGAAGAAGGGCGCTGGGACCTTTCGCTCGTAGATCCCGAAGAACTTCAGAAATCACAGGTTTCGATGGTGTTCGGACAGATGAACGAGCCGCCGGGAGCACGTTCGAGCGTCGCGCTGAGCGGCCTGACGCTCGCCGAATCATTCCGCGACAGCGATTCCGGCAACGGTCCGCGCGACATTCTGTTCTTCATCGACAACATATTCCGCTTCACGCAGGCAGGTTCGGAGGTATCCGCACTTCTCGGCCGAATGCCTTCGGCAGTCGGTTACCAGCCCACCCTCGCTACGGAAATGGGCCAGATGCAGGAGCGTATTACTTCCACCAAAAACGGCTCCATTACCTCGGTGCAGGCCGTTTACGTGCCGGCCGACGACCTTACCGACCCGGCTCCGGCAACCACATTCTCCCACCTCGACGCCACGACGGTGCTTAGCCGTAAGATTACTGCGCTCGGTATATATCCGGCAGTGGATCCGCTGGAATCGACTTCCCGCATCCTCGATCCCAATATCGTAGGCGAAGAGCATTACCGCACGGCACAGCGTGTCAAGCAGATTCTCCAGCGCAACCAGGAACTGCAGGACATCATCGCCATCCTCGGTATGGACGAACTTTCAGACGAAGACAAGACCACCGTCAACCGCGCCCGCCGCGTACAGAGATTCCTCTCGCAGCCGTTCCACGTTGCGGAGCAGTTTACCGGCGTACCGGGCGTGATGGTGAGCATCGAAGATACCATCCACGGATTCAAGATGATTCTCGACGGCGAAGTAGATTACCTGCCGGAGCAGGCATTCCTCAACGTCGGTACCATCGAGGACGCCATCCGCAAGGGCGAAGAAATCCTTTCACACGCCAAATAACCGGCTATGGCAGAGAAGTCGCTTTCAGTCAAGATACTCACATCTGAGACCCGGCTCTACGAAGGTCAGGCTTCCGCGGTATTCGTTCCCGGCGCACTCTGCCCGTTCGAGATTCTGCCGATGCACGCACCCCTCATCTCGCTGCTTGAGCGCGGCACGGTCCGCCTTCGCGAAATCGGCGGCGGCGAGAAGGAATTCACGCTGGCAGGCGGCATCGTCGAAGTCCGCGACAACACAGTAACCATTTGCGCCGAAGCCGAA
>CAMZIP010000040.1 GCA_947307265.1 uncultured Bacteroidales bacterium
CAGTTCCTCGAAGTCGGCCGGAATGGCAGGAGTATATATGACCAGCGTATGCTCTTTATCTGTCGGGATGGCTTCGGTGCAGGCATCGAAATGGATGCTGATGCCTTCCTGCTCAAGTCTCTGCGTCAGCGCGCTCGGGGTGCGGTCATAACCCGATACGATTCCGCCCTTGCGGTGGAAGTACCGTGCTATGGCGCTCATTCCGATGCCGCCGATGCCGAGGAAATAATAATGAGTGTAGTTTGCCATCCTTTTATTTGTTGACCAGTTTCAATACTTCACGTGCGATCACATATCCGGCGTCGGGGCGTGCCAGCGGCAGAATGTTGGCTGTCATCTGTTCGCAGCGGGCTTCGTCCGCGAGCAGTTCTTCCGCCATCGCCATAACCTTTTCAGGTGCTTCTGCGTCGCTTATCATCAGTGCTGCGTCCTTGTCCGCCAGGGCACGTGCGTTATGCGTCTGGTGATCTTCAGTCACATTAGGCGAAGGTACGAAAATTACCGGTTTTCCGACTATGCAAAGTTCCGAAATTGTTCCGGCTCCCGCCCTCGAAATAATGACGTCCGCCACGGCGAATGCAAGGTCCATACGGTCGATGAACGGAACCAGGTGTACGTTTGCTGCTCCGCCGGTCGCTTCTTCGGGGGATGCGAGTTTCGCAAAATAATTCTTTCCACACTGCCAGAGCACCTGACAGCCTGCTTCTGCGGCACGTTCTTTAGCCCAGCGGCGGACGCTTGCATTGAGCGTAGCGCTGCCCAGACTGCCGCCCGTGACCAGTATGGTCTTGCGTCCGGCCTCAAGGCCGAAATGTGCGTAACCTTCTTCGCGCTGCGCTTCGGTCGGGCGCGCGATATTGTCGCGGACCGGATTGCCTGTCAGCAGAATGCGGCTTGCGGGGAAGAACTTCTCCATTCCTTCGTATGCCACGCAGATCTTGCGGGCGCGTCTGCCGAGAATGCGGTTGGTCAGTCCTGCAAATGAGTTCTGCTCCTGAATCAGGGTAGGGATGCCCATATGCGATGCGGCCCAGAGCATCGGAGCGCTTGCATAACCGCCTACGCCAACTGCCACGTCGGGCTTGAATTCGCGCAGGATGCTGCGTGCCATTTCGACGCTCTTGATCACCTTGAAAGGAAGTTTCAGGTTTTCGACCGTAAGGCTGCGCTGCAGTCCCGCCACCGGGAGACCCTTGATCTCGAAACCGGCCGCAGGCACGCGCTGCATTTCCATTCGGCCTTCAGCTCCTACGAACAGGAACTTGGCCTCGGGCATAATCTTCTGTATGGACTGGGCGATCGAAAGTGCGGGGAAAATATGTCCGCCGGTGCCGCCGCCGCTTATTATGATACGTGTCTCAGACATTTAAAAGTCCTCCTCGTTATAGTCGGTTGTATCTGTTTCCGCATCTTCTGCGGATTCATCTGTCATTTCAGCGTCTTCTGTCACTTCTCTTCCTTCAGCCTGCTGGCGTGCAAGCATTTCCTGACGGCGAATCTGCTCGTCCGCCTGACGGCTTGCAGAAAGTATGATGCCGAAGGCGGCACTTAGTATGATATATGCCGTGCCGCCGTGACTGATCAGCGGCAGCGTATGTCCCGTGATAGGAATGAGTCGCACGTTGACGAAAATATGCAGCATTGCCTGTATGGCCAGCAGGAATGCGAGGCCGAGCACCAGCGATGACGAGAAGATGCTCTGGCATTTCTGCGAAATTCGTATGCACCGGAACAGGAATATCGTGTACAGCAAAATGACTATCGCGCCTCCGATAAATCCGTATTCTTCGACGATAAACGCAAATATGAAGTCGGAGAACGCCATAGAGAGCGAATATCGTTGCGTACTCTTGCCCGGTCCCTTGCCGAAAATACCGCCTTCGGAGATTGCGACCTTCGCATTTTCGCTCTGGCGAATCTCGTCCAGATGACGCATTTTTTCCTCCTTGGTGAGGAATTCCTCTTCCTCCGCCTCGTCCTTTCCGATATCGTCAAAGAACTTCTCGAAGCGGCTCTGTACCGTGCCGAATCGGTTGAACAGCTTCTCGACGGTGTTCTGCTGGTATCCTTCCGGATGCTGGCGACCTGCGAAGGCTACGTTATACACGCCGAACAGCAGTATCACGAGTGCTGCGGCGCCGGCCAGCGAAATCAGCAGGAACCTGACCTTTACGCCCATAAAGAAGAGCAGGGCGAAGCTGATCAGGCCGAACAGGATGGCCGAAGAGAAACTGTTGGCCATCACAAGTCCGCAGACTGCGATGATGGGTACAAGCAATTTGAAGAAGAAGTCCTTGAAGGTGTCGAGGCTGTCTTTCCAGAACTCCAGCGCCCTGGCCAGGTATATTACCAGGCCCACTTTTGCCAACTCGAATACCTGGAACGGGATGCCCGCTATCCTGATGCCTCGCACTGCGCCGTTGATGCGCAGGCTGAACTGAGGTATGAACGTCATCAGCAGCATCAGCACCGAAGCTCCGAATGCGAAAAACGCCAGATTGCGGTAGAATCGCGTCGGCAGCGCGTAGCAGATGAACATCGTCAGGAATCCCATCAGGACAAACTTAATCTGCTCGAAGAACAAAGAGACCTTCGTCACGTCCTGGGCGTTGGCCCGGTACGTGCTCGAAGAGAATACGGCGAGAATGGATATCATTGCAAACAGCAGCACCAATATCCAAATCACCTGGTCCCCTTTGGGCCTGAGCAGCTTTAGTTTCATCTCTTAGAGCCTCCTTACCGCTTCTTTGAACTGTCTTCCGCGATCTTCGTAGTTCTTGAACAGGTCGAAACTTGCGCAGCAGGGCGAGAGCAGCACCGTGTCGCCCGGAACCGCCAGTTCGGCGCACTTGCGTACGCATTCCTCTGCGGAGAGGGTATCGGTAATGCTGTCCACCATACCTTCGAAGAAGTCGTGTATCTTTTTATTGTCCACGCCCAGGCAGACGATGTGGCGCACCTTTTCGCGCACCAGGTCTGCTATCGGGGTGTAATCGTTGCCCTTGTCGGTGCCGCCGAGAATGAGGATTATCGGCGTGTCGATGCTCTCCAGCGCGTACCAGGTCGAATTGACGTTGGTGCCCTTGGAGTCGTTGACGTAGAGCACGCCGCCTACCGACATAACTTTTTCCATACGGTGCTCGACGCCCTGGAATGACGAGAGCGAGTGGCGGATCGAGTCGTTGTCGATATGCATTATCTTACCGGTGATGGCTGCTGCCATCGAATTGTAGATGTTGTGGCGTCCCTTGATGGAGAGTTCCTCGAGCATCATATCGTAGGTGCTGCCGCCGGCGTTGACGTGCATCTGGCTGTCGTCCGACCACGCACCTTCGTCCACCTTCGTATTCTGGGAGAAAGGCAGTTTCTTGGCCTGGATGACGATCTTGTTGAGCTCGTTGACGGTAATCTCGTCGTCGGAGCAGAAGATGAAGCAGTCTTCGCGGGACATATTGCGCGTGATGCGGAACTTGGAATTGATATAGTTCTGCATTACATATCCGTAGCGGTCCAGATGGTCCGGGGTAATGTTGAGCAGCACGGCGATATCCGCCTTGAAGTCATACATTCCGTCCAGCTGGAAGCTGCTGAGTTCCAATACGTAAATATCGTGCTGCTCGGTCGCGACCTGCATTGCGTAACTCTTGCCGATATTGCCGCCCAGACCGACGTTGAGGCCTGCGTTGCAGAGCATATAATATATCAGCGAGGTAGTGGTGGTCTTGCCGTTGCTGCCGGTGATGCAGATTTTCTTCGCGTTGTCATAGCGTCCTGCAAATTCGATTTCCGAGATGACGCTGATGTCGCGGCGGTAAAGCTCCGCTACGAGGGGAACGGTCTCCGGAATGCCGGGGCTCTTGATGACCTCGTCTGCATTGAGTATCTTTTCCGGTGTGTGACCGCCCTCTTCGAAGGGAATGTCATAGTCGCGCAGGGTCTTGCGGACATCTTCGCCGAGAGAGCCCTTATCCGAGAGAAATACCTCGAATCCCTTGATTTTCGCGAGAACTGCGGCACCCATACCGCTCTCGCCACCGCCCAGTACTACGATTCGTTTCATCGTTGCTATCTGATTTTCAATGTTACTACGGTAAGTACGGCGAGGATCAGCGAAATGATCCAGAACCGCACGACTATCTTGTTTTCGTGTTGAAGTCTGTGAGGAACCTGAATAATAGCATCAGGATTTGCCTTCTGGAAATGATGGTGCAGCGGCGACATACGGAATATGCGCACGCCGGTTCCGGTCTTTTTGCGGGTGTACTTGAACCAGGCGGTCTGAATGATGACCGAGAGGCTCTCGACCAGGAAGATGCCGCAGAGGATGGGGAGCAGGAACTCCTTGCGGATCAGCACGGCGCAGACGCCGATGATGCCGCCCAGCGCGAGGCTGCCCGTATCGCCCATAAATACCTGGGCGGGGTAGGTGTTATACCACAGGAAACCTACCAGCGCGCCTACCAGCGCGAGTATGAAGACCGCAATCTCGCCGCTGTTAGGTATATACATTATATTCAGGTAGTTGGCAAATCCGTAGTGGCCTGAGACATACGCCAGGACGCCGAGCGTGGCTCCGACTATTGCCGATACGCCTGTCGCCATACCGTCCATTCCGTCGGCCAGGTTGGTGCCGTTGGAGCAGGCCGTTATGATGAAGATTATCACCAGGATATAGAGTACCCATTCAGCGATTTCAGCGGCTTTGCCCTTGAACGGGACGAGGCTGCGATAACTGAATTCGTTGTTCTTGATGAACGGAATGGTGGTCTTTGCCTCGTTGCGGATGCTTGCGGGCGCGATTTCAGCCTCGCTTGATTCGGGTGTATAGCTGTCACCGAATTCCGAGAGGGTGATGCTTTCGCCTTTTTCGTGGGTATTGGTATAGAATCCGACCTGGTCGCTGAAGCACATCGTCAGACCTACGACGAGGCCGAGGGATGCCTGTGCGACGATTTTGAATTTGCCCGGAAGACCGTTCTTGTTCTTGCGGAAGACCTTGATATAGTCATCCATAAAGCCGGTGAGGCCGAGCCAGACGGTCGCGACCACCAGCAGGATAGTATTGACATTGTGGAAGTTGCCGAACAGCAGCACGGGAATCAGCGTCGAAATGATGATGATCACGCCGCCCATCGTCGGAGTACCGACCTTCTTCTCGTCACCTGCCAGTCCGAGGTCGCGGATGGTCTCGCCGATCTGCCGTTTGCGAAGCCAACCGATAATGCATCTTCCGGCAATGAGTGCCGTCAGGATGGCGATCACGTTGCAGGCGATACCGCGTACGGAAATGTACTGCAGCAGACCGGATCCGGGGAAATCGTGCCCGGTTTTCTGAAGATATTCAAACAGATGGTAGAGCATAGGGCAGATTATGATTCAAGTTCATCCAGGGTTGCGCGGACGATCTCGCGGTCGTCAAAATGGAATTTCTGGTCGCCGATGATCTGGTAGTCTTCGTGGCCCTTGCCGGCGACAAGGATTACAGCACCCTGCGGAGCCGTCATAATGGCGGTGCGGATGGCTTCCTTGCGGTCAACGATATATAAAGCACGCGCACGCGCGCGAGGGTCCATACCGGCGCGGATTTCTGCGATGATGGTTGCAGGGTCTTCGTTGCGGGGATTGTCGCTCGTTACGATCACGCGGTCCGCATATTTTGCGGAAATGGCACCCATTTCGGGACGCTTTGTCTTGTCGCGGTTGCCGCCGCAGCCGAAAACGCAGATCAGCATACGGTCGCGGCCGACTTCGCGCAGAGTCTTGAGCACGTTCTCGAGGCCGTCCGGAGAGTGTGCGTAGTCCACTGCCACGGTCAGGTCCTCGCCGCCGCGGATATATTCGAGGCGGCCTGGAACGGTGTGCAGGGCGCTCATCTTGACCAGGACTTCTTCCTTGTCGGCACCCAGCAGGATGGCGGTACCATATACTGCAAGCAGGTTGTGGGCGTTGTGCGCACCGATGAAGCTGCTCCACATCTGGCGGCCGTCCATTTCGAGAAGCATTCCGTCAAGGCCTTCTTCGATGATCTTGCAGCGGAAGTCAGCCATTCCGCGGCAGGAATACGTATAGACGTGAGCCTTGGTATTCTGTACCATCACGGTACCGTTGCGGTCGTCGAGGTTGGTCAGCGCGAAACCGTTTGCCGGCATATTGTCGAAGAACAGTTTCTTGCAGCGGAGATATTCCGCGAAGGTCTTGTGGTAGTCGAGGTGGTCGTGGGTGATATTGGAGAAGATGCCTCCGGCAAATTGCAGTCCCGCGACGCGGTCCTGTGCCAGCGAGTGAGAGCTGATCTCCATAAAGCAATACTGGCAGCCGCGGATGACCATCTGCGCGAGCAGGCGGTTGAGCTGGATCGGGTCGGGGGTGGTGTGGTCTGCGGGAATCTCCTCGCCGTCGATGAAGTTGGCAATGGTGGAGAGCAGGCCGCAGCAGAATCCGAGCGACGTGAACAGCTGATAGAGCAGGGTGACAGTCGTGCTCTTGCCGTTGGTGCCGGTGATACCTACAAGTTTAAGGCTGCGCGAGGGATGGCTGTAGAAGTTGTCTGCCGTCAGTGCGAGTGCGAGGCGGCTGTCGCGGACCTTGACTGCCGAAACGCCTTCCGGATTCAGGTCGCCATCCTGATAGACGATTGCCACGGCGCCGGCTGCGATTGCGTCGGGAATGTATTTATGTCCGTCCACTGCCGTACCGTTGACGGCGATGAACAGGCATCCGGGGGTGCATTTACGCGAGTCGAATGAGAGGCTGCTTACCTCCACGTCCTCGGCCCCGTTGATCGAAATAACTTCGATACCTTCCAGTATGTCGATGAGTTTCATATTATTTTTTTTCGGTTTCTTTCAGTTTCAGGTACACTTTAACTCCGGTTGTGTCGGTTCCGGGAGCGGGTTTCTGCTCGCGGATGATGCCGCGTCCTTCGAATTCTACGCTGTAGCCTTTCTGCTCGAGGGTGGCGATGCCGTCGCGAAGCGTCATTCCGATAACGCTCGGAACACCTTCGATGGTGTCATTGACAGCCAGGACAGGGTATGCTTCGGGTGCAGGGAGCTTTGCCGTCGCGGGGACGGGGTCGTTCCACTGCGGGGAGTTTGCATAGATCTCATCCGCAATCTCGCAGATGACAGGACCGCCCCAGGTCGCTCCGTAGAAGCTTCCGTGGGTAGGATTCGAGTATATTACGGCGATAGCCGAGTAGCGGGGTTTGTCGCTGGGGAAGAATCCTACGAACGTCGCCTGGTATTTGTGGCGGCCGTAGGCGTCCTGATATTTGCCGTTAGGCATAACCACGCGCGCCGTACCGGTCTTGCCCGATACGGGAATGTGGCAATCCTTGAAAATGTTGCGGCCGGTACCGTTCTCGACCACGCCGCGAAGTGCGCGGTGCAGTTCCTTCACGGTCTCCTTTGAGCATACGCGGCCCATTTCTTCGGTTTCGAAGGATTTGATGATGGTTCCGTCCTTCTGGTAATTGCGGATCAGGTGCGGCTTGACCATCACGCCGTCATTTGCGATAGCGTTGTAGAACGAAACCGTATGAAGCGGCGTTATCTCGAGGGTGTAACCCATTGCAATCTGCGGCAGGTCGGCCTCGGCCCAGTAGGTGCCGTCGTTGGGGTGCTTTACCCTTGCTCGGGCGAAACCCTTGATGTCGAACGGATAGTTGCGGCAGACCATCAGTTTGTCCCTGAGGGCGTCGATGAAGTAGGCGGGATTCTTGCCGTAGTACTTGTACGCCATCATTCTGAACACGTTGTTGGACGAAATCTCGAATCCGCGAAGAATCGAGATGGTCGAATAGTTGCGCAGGTATTCGTCGGTGAAAGGCTTTGCCTTGCCGAGTTTCCAACTTACGACCGCCGGAATCTCGGTATCGAGAGTGAGTTTATGCTCGTCGAGCAACATTGTCAGCGTAGCCAGCTTGAATACCGAACCGGGCTCGCCGGCGCGGCCGATTGCGTAATTGTAATCCTCGGAGAATTTGCCCTTCTCGTCCTTGCGCATATTGACCATTGCGCGGACCTCGCCGGTAGGAACGTCCAGAATGATGACCGTGCCTGCCTCGAGTTCGGGACTCTTCTTGATCTGGCGCAGCAGGGCGCGTTCCGCGATGTCCTGGATGTCGATGTCAATCGTAATCTGTACGTCCGTGCCGTCGATCGGCTCTATGCGCTCGCGGTCCAGGTCTTCGATCCAGTTGTAGTGCTCGGTCAAACGGATCGGCTGCAGTCCGGGCTTTCCGCGGAGGATGGAGTCGCAGCTGCCTTCGATACCGACTTCCTGCGTTTCGTTGTTGCGGATATGTCCGAGCGTACGGAACGCCAGCTTGTCATAAGGATACTGCCGGCGTTCAAATTTCTCTACGATAAGGCCGCTGTAGCGGCGTCCCGCACTGAATATGGGGAACTGCTCGGCGCGCTTCATCTCCTGGTAGGGGATGAGCTGTTTGTTGAGTACCGTATAGCGGCGGCCTGCATTGCGCTGAGACTCTATCAGCTGGCGGTACTGCTGCGGCTTGCGGTCTCCGTAGAGAGCGGAGAGCGAGTCGCAGAGTGCAGCAATCCCTTCATTGAACAACGCCGAGTCGGCCTGCATACAGTCCATACAGAGCTTGTATTCCGGAATGGAGAAGGCCAGGTAACGGCCGTCGTTTGCCAGAATACTGCCGCGGGCACAAGGGATCTCACGCTCCGATGCGGTTTTGACAACGGTGCTGCGATCCGGCTTGTGTATGAACTGCAAGTCGATTATCCTGAGCGCAGCGACGATTCCGAGGACTACGAACAGGATATAGGCTAGGGCGACACGGGAGTTGTGGATCTTCATCTCAATCGGTTTTGAGCCTTACGGCCGGCTTGACAGGTGGTTTGACAGGCGAACGGTACTGCTGAAGCATTGCTTCGATGCGGCTCCGTTCGTCGATTGAGACGAGTTCGATGCTCTTCTGGTGAAGATGTATCTCGAGTGATTCAATAGTCTTGGCATTGCGTTCGACAGCCACCATCCTGCCCTCTACATAGAGGCTCCAGGTGATGATGATGCAGAAAAGTGCAAATCCGAACAGGCAATAACCGATGTAGCGGTTAAGTCTTCTTTCGAGAATGAAATCACCGCTGAACCACCGGATAAAACCGGCGAGACCATTTTTGAACCAACCCTTTGTCATTGTTGTGATCCTTTATGCGTTAAAATTTCCGGTCCGTCGTGCCGCGCGGAGCTTTGCGCTGCGTGCGCGAGTATTGGCTGCTATTTCAGCCTCGGCCGGAAGTATAGGTTTCTTGGTAATAATAGTCCACGGAACTGAAGTGCGGCCCATCTCGTCCCTCTCTGCGATGCCCTCGCGGTTGCCGGCGCGGAAGAAATTCTTCACGATGCGGTCTTCGAGGGAATGGTAGGTGATGACGGAGAGTACGCCGCCTTCGCGGAGCGCCTTTGCGGCTCCCTTGAGAAATCCTTCGAGGTCGCGCATTTCGCCGTTGACCTCAATGCGGAGTGCCTGGTAAATTTTCGCCAGATACTTGTGCTCTGCATTGCGGGGCAGTACGGGACGGATGGCGTCCTGAAGGTCGCCGGTGGTGCGGATAGGGGAGTTCTCGCGGGCCTTGCAGATGAGCGATGCCACGCGGCCGCTGCCTTCGACTTCGCCGTAAAGGCGGAAAATATTTTCCAGCCTGTCCTGCGTGTAGGTGTTGAGCACCGTGACTGCGGTAAGTTCAGACTGGTTGTTCATCCTCATATCGAGCGGGGCGTCGAAGCGGAAAGAGAATCCGCGTTCGGGAGTGTCGAACTGGTGTGAAGAAACGCCCAGGTCGGCGAGGATGCCGTCCACCTTCTTGAAGCCCATCTGACGGACGAAGTTGTGGACGTAGCGGAAATTGTTGCGTACGGTGTGCAGGCGTGCGTCCGCGGGCGCGCATACGAGAGCATCCTCATCCTTGTCGAAGGCGACAAGGGTTCCTTTCGGACCGAGGCGGCGCAGTATTTCGGCACTGTGCCCGCCACCACCGAAAGTGGCGTCCACATAGACGCCATTTTCTTGGATGTCAAGTAAGTCGATACTTTCTCCAAGAAGCACGGGAGTGTGATACTGAGACATCGCCCGGCTCCTTCTATCCGAGTATCTTCTCGGCAAGGGCCTCGTAGGCGTCTCTGCTCAATTTCTGAGCCTCGTACACGTCCTTGGGCCAGATTTCGATCATATGATTGCACCCGTGGAAGACGGCTTCACGGCCGATCTTGGCGAAAGACATAAGTTCTTTGGGAATCGTGATTCGGCCAAGGTTGCCCGAGGGCTCTACGATGGCCGTCCCTCTCATATACTCTCGCCAGAAGAGCGCGTGCTCCCGATTAAAGAAATTCAACCGGGAGCGCACTTCTTCCGAGCGGGCCACCCACTCAGAGTAGGTGTACATTTCGAGACATCCGGCAAATATCGACGCCTTGACGACGAAGCGCATATCAGGCTCCTCACGACCGTTGGTCATAAGCGCCTTGAACGCACTCGGGAAGATGATTCTTCCCTTGTCGTCAACCTTTACGCCATATTCACCGATGAAGTCTACCATATAG
>CAMZIP010000041.1 GCA_947307265.1 uncultured Bacteroidales bacterium
GCCTGCCAATCCTGTGATTGCTGCAGAAAATATTTCCATTTCCTATAATACTACAGAAGGCTCAATATCCTATATTATTTCCAGCCCTGTAGAAGGCGGAGAGATGACGGCATCAACAACAGCAGATTGGCTCTACATTGGTGATAATGCCGATAGTTCCTTCCCCTTCACTTGCACTGTCAATGACGGCGACGCAGATCGCACTGCTACAGTGACTCTCACCTATACCTACAACACTGACAAGACTGTCACCAAGGATATTACCGTAACACAGGCTCATTATGTATTGGATTATGTAACACTTCCGTTTAACTGGACAGGTGGAACATCTTCCGATTTCACTTCAATAACCGGTGTCACTGCATCTGGTTTAGGTGATGATTATGCAGCATCAAATGCACCGTACCGTATCAAATTTGATACTACGAATGATTACATCCAAATTAAAACTGATAGTCAACCTGGTAATATCACCATAGGTGTAAGGATGTTTGGTGCAACGAGCTCTTCGATTATAGTACAAGGTTCAGCAGATGGCAACACTTTTACAGATGTTGAGACCCTTAACATAAGCGGATCCCAAAATACCACTCTGGAACTTAAATCATCTAATGCCTTTGCAGCTACTGATAGATTTGTCAAATTGGTTTTCCAAAAGGGTTCAAATGTAGGCGTTGGCCCTATTTCAATTGCAAAGGCAATTCCCGTTTCTACTCCAACTTGGACGGAACTTCCTACACCTGTCATTAATGAGGGACAGGATTTTAGCATAGATTTAAATGACTATGTGACTGCCAATCCAAAGCCCACTATATCAATCTCTACCGAGGTAAGTTCTTCCTTGTACGAATTCGAAGATGGACTCTTAATATTCCAGCCGACTGAAGCTGGTGATTATATGTTCACCTTTACGGCAGAAAATTCAGAAGGCTCAGCTGATGCCACTCTTACCGTATCAGTTAATCCTGTTATGAATTATGCAATTCTTCCTTTCTCATTTGATGGTGGTTGTAGTGATATTTCACTTTCTTCAGGATTAACACAAGAGGGCATTGATTCTAAGGACTATGGTAGTTCACCAAAATTAAAATTCAATTCAACTGGTGACTATCTGATTTTGACGATCAATGAAATACCGGGAACACTTTCTTTTGACATTAACGGTAACAGTTTCTCTGGTGGAACGTTCACTGTCCTTATTTCGGCAGACGGAGTTAACTATACTGAATTGGCAAGTTACACTGAACTCAGCAATACTCAAAGTGAATCTTTCGACAATCTTCCGTCGTATGTTCGCTATATCAAATGGATTTATACAGAGAAAAACAATGGAAACGTTGGCTTAGGCAACATTACTCTTGCCAAACCCACATCTGCCCCTGAATCCATCAGTATTAATGCAACACTTTGCGATGGCCGTTACTGGTCAACCTTCTTCAACAGCGAAGTAAGATATACACTGTCAGAAGGAGCTCAAGCTTATACGATGAACTCATACTATAAACTCTTCCTCCTCGGCAACGGAAATGTTATACCTGAAAATACGGCAGTAATTATCATCTCCAATAACGCAGATATAACACTCACAAAGAGCAATGACACTAGCTCAGTGAATGTAAGCGGAGAAAGCAACTTACTTACCGGATCCGATACCCCTGTATCAAAATACAGTATCACTGGTACTCCGTATGTACTTGGTATAGTCAATGGTGTCCTTGGATTCTATCAATTTAACGGTGATGGAATCCCCGCCAACAAAGCTTACTACGTCGTTAACAATTAATCGAAAGGAGGACAATCAATATGAAATCTTATAAAACTCTCGTGTTTGTTGCCCTTCTGGGCATTATGGCGGCCGGTTGCCAGAAGCCGGAGGAGTTGAAGCCGACGGACAATACAAATAAGAATGTATTGACCCTGACTGTCAATGCTTCGATTGATGATGATACAAAGGCTCTTGCCTGGGACGAAAACAAGCTCAAGGCTTACTGGGCTGAGGGTGAAATCGTCGATGTCTATCTGGGCGAAACCAAGATCGGTTATCTTACTTCGAAATCCAGTGAATCCGGTTCGACCAAACTCTCGGGCGATATCATTGTTGATGGTCTGTCCGTGGACGCCGAGAATCCCAGCACTCTGATGCTGCTCTACCCCGGCACCGACGATCCGAAGGACAAAAGGGCAGTCACCTACCTCAACCAGAACGGCGGTGATCCGGCTACTGACGGATCGGCCCCTTATGACTACGCACTGGCTTCGATAAGCGCATATATTGGCGACAATTCCATTAAGACCTCCGGTAATGCAAGTTTTGCCAACCAGCAAAGCATATACCAATTTTATTCCAATATGCCGGTAAGTTCATTTACCATCACTTCTGCAAATGGCAAGCTGGTTCAGAACCGCACCAATAACGGTGGCACCTGGATATCGAATTACGGCCCGATAACGGTTACATCTACAGAGACGCCCGCTGCAGTGAACGGCAAGTATCCCTATTACGTCGCTCTCCGCAACGAATTCGCTCCCGAAACAGACGACGGCACAGACGAGTACTTCTTCTCGTTCATCAATGAAAATGACGGCGCACTCTACGAGGCCCGCAAGGTCATAAAGCACGCTGCATTTGACGAAAACGGTGGTGGTGTTATCAACGGTAAGCTCATGAAAGCATCGATCTCCTTCTCTCAGAAGACCATCGCACAAGCCGCAGAAGGTTCCATTTCGCAGCAAGTTGATGTTCTATAAATCAACGATATACATATTTTCCAAGGGTGGCAGCCGATTGATGGCTGCCACTTTTTGGGTGAAAGGGTGAATAAAAATAATAACGATGAATCGCAAGATTTACTTGATGCCGGAGGCGCGTGAACTGGATTTTGCGCCGCAGAGCCCTCTGGCCCAGTCGCCCGGCTCGGGATACAACAATGACGGCAACGCAGGCAATAATCTGAACGAAGACAGCGACTATAATTATTCGTTCTAATCAGGGTGGCTATGAGAAAAGCAAAATACATCTTCGCCCTGGCCTGCATTGCTTTGGCGGCCGCAGCCTGCCAAAAGGAGCCGGAGCCGCAGCCCATCGACGAACCGCTCAAGATTATCATTCGCGCCGGAGCGCCGGAAACGCGCACGGCCATCACCGGCGACGGGCAGGGACATTACACGCCCTCGTGGAGTGCAAATGACTCTATCGGCGTGTATTTCACAAACATTAGCGATGCGCCTACGGCATTCGTCAATGCCACGGCAGGAACCGTCGGCCATTTCTCGGCAGCAACCACCATCTCGGGGCTCAGCGGCACCCAGACTCTGTACGCATTCTATCCGAGGGGCGCATTTGCCTCAACGGCCAATACTACAAATGTTATTCGCGTAAACGTCAAGGACACGCAGAAACCCGACGGCTTAGGCACGTTCGACAAGGCGGCCGACCTGCTGGTTGCGCGGCCCTACAGCGGTGAATTTTCGAATATCGGCACTGAACAGACAGTGGATCTGGCATTCGCGCGAGTGCTTTCAGTGGTAAAAATCACGCCCGCCGACGCGACTTCAGTAGATGCGCAGAGCGGCCGGCGAATGCTCTACGGCGAGCACGTGAAGTCCATCAGCATCCAATACGACGGCTCGGGCAGCGATGCCCCGCTTACCGGACGTGTGGAGATGAATCTCTCTACCGGCGAATTTGGCACCTGGACCATCAAGAATTACAGCGCTACAGCCACCTACGACGACGAAGTATTCGCGCTCGACGGCGCGAATGCGGCATTCCTGCTCGTCAATCCTATCACGATTGCGGGCGGGAAGAGCGTGACATTTACCGTCACGACGGAAAATTTCGTTACAAGCAAGACTTTCACCCTCGGCAATGCCGGAATGACTTTCCCTGCCGGCAATATCGCTACCATCGGGCTGAGCATCAATGACAATTGGGATATTCAGAGTAATTCGAATATAATTTTACAAGTGCCGTTTACGGCAAATATCTCGACTAACACCACATACGACCAGGCGACTCACGGTAATCTTGGAGCCACCGGCAGCAGCAAGAGTTCCGTCAGTTATACATTCTCAGGGAGTGATCAGCTGCGCAACAATACTAACCGCATTCCCGACTGCGGCAGCTTCTACTGGTGTTCTTCAGCAACAGGTCTTGTCATCAGCGGCATCAACACCGGAGAAGAACGCTTCTTCAACCTGAGTTTCGACTCGAAACTGATACAAAATCAGACTTCGGCCATAGAGTTTTCGCTGTCAGCTGACGGCAGCAATTATGTAACCATTACGTCAGTAAATGCCACAAATACGACGGCTGCCAATTACGGCTTCAACTTCTCGATTCCCGCAGGAGAACATACTAACCTTCGTCTCAAGATTGAGAATACAGGAAGTTATGGCGCAGTCATTGACAACCTCACCATCACCCGCCTTGACCAGGCCGGCGCGAACAATATAGAAGTCAATCTGCCGTCCGACACGCCTGCCCCGGACCCTGACCCGGAACCGACCGAGAGCGTGGTTTATACGCTGACTCCGGCAAGCGGATCAAATAGTAATTATGCAAGCAACTGCGACATCGCTATCGGCGGTATTACGTGGAATCTTACCGGTAATTCGACCTACCAGCCCTGGCGTCTTGGCGGAAAGAGCCTTTCTAACGTCAATCGCGCACTGTACAGCAAGACGGCTTTGAATTATGACATATCCAAGATTGTCATAACCCACGGCGCGGCAAGTAATATCACGGTGAATTCTATGACTGTAATAGTGGCTTCTGACGCATCGTTCAGCAATGTAGTATCGACGCTGACACCGACTTTTGTCGCCAACGGTACCGTGACTGTCAACCGGCCCGAAAACGTCAGTTGGGAGAATTGCTATTATAAGATTGTATATAATGTAACGGTATCCGGCGGTAGTAACAGATTCATTGAATTTACAAAGGCCGAATTCTACGCCTACACTACGCCGACTCCCGGCCCGACTCCGGAGCCTTCGGCCCAACCTGGATACCTCAACAACTATGAAGTTCCGACTGTGTCACTTGCCGATGCGACCTCTTATACAACGACCGGTACAGAGACTTTTGGCAGCACTAATTGGTATGAGTATGACACGCAGTCTTCTACACAGAAGATTGTAACGCATACCTATGCTTATAGCAATAAGGTGTACAGGAACTATACTGCCCTGGTTGATCAAACAAAGCGTTGTGCACTTTGGACAGCTTACGTAATGCATAGCGGGGCATATCCGAACAATAATGTGGATCGTGGTTCGTTTAACGAAAAAACAAGCTATGATCCTGCCATTCCGAAATCCTGGCAGTCGAGCGGCGCAACATCTGATTACAGCAGCGGCAATGGTTATGCCCGCGGTCACCACTGCGCTTCAGAAGACCGCCAGACCACTACCGACGCCAACAACCAGACTTTCTACTACACGAATCAGGCTACGCAGTGGCAAAGCGGATTCAATTGCGGTATATGGTCTTCGCTGGAAGGCAGAGTACAGAGCACAGCACCTAGCGGCCGTGATACGATGTACGTCGTTGTCGGTACGGTTTTCGAGGGCAACCGAACCCACGACAGTAATGACGGAGGCAACGTCGGACTCCCTAGTCACTTCTATAAGTTGATTATGAAGTGTTCATTTGATACAAACGGGACAATGACCGATGCAAAGGGCATCGCATTCCTTTACACGAATGAAGCCCATTCTGGCAATTACTATGATGCGGCATACGTAAAGTCTATCGATGCCATCGAGACTCTTACCGGCTTCGACTTCTTCCCTCGGGTACCATCTGAACTCCAAAGTGCGGCCGAAGTCAACACTAGTCACACCTGGTTTACCGGCCAGAACTGATGACAATCAATCCGTGCGCAAAAACAGCCTCTTTTGCGCACGGAATTGTTTTTTACGCAATCGGTGATCAAAAACCCTGCTTTTTGCGCACGGATTAAGGAAAACCGCGCCGACTGCGACGTGCTCCCCTACTTCATCACCTTCGCGAGGCGGTCGATGCAGCGTTTCTTGTCGGAGAGGTCGGGGTGGACGTAGAGGTCGAGCGTCGTGGATATGGACGAGTGCCCGAGGATGGCCGAGACCGTCTTGTAGTCGCAGCGGTTGGCGATGCAGCGCGTCGCGAAACTGTGCCGCAGGGCGTGGAAGCGCACGTGCGGAATCTCGAGTTCGTCGAGCAGGCTGTGGAAATAATTGCGCAGCGTGCGCGGCTCGAGCGGTTCACATTCTCCGGACAGGACATAGCAGTCCGGCGGCATCACCCTCTTGAACGGGCGGACGAGAGCGAGCAATTCGTGGGCGAGCGGAATCTCGCGGATTGACGAGACCGTCTTCGGGCGGCCGACTTCCACGTAACTCTCGTGAATCTCGCCATCGCGTATTACAATCCGCTGCACGGTCTTGTTGACGCGGATAACGCCCGCCTGCGTATCGATATCCTGCCATTGCAGGCCGCAGACCTCCCCTATCCGCAGCCCGCCGTGCAGGCAGATCATTATCCCGAGGTTACGGAATGAAAAATGCCCCCGCAAATGCTGCAGGAGACTGTGGAGATATTGATCCGAGAGAGTCACGACTTCCCGCGGCGCCTCGTAATCGGTCGGATAGTGCACGTCATACTCAAAGTGCGGCCAGGCGCCCATTTTTTCGCCGTAGCGAATAATCATTTTGAGCACCAGCATCGTATCCTTTACCGTCTTGAGCGAGAAGCCGCGCGAGAGCATATCGGCGGCAAATGCCTGAATCTGCGACTCGTCCAGCCTCGTGGCAGCGCCAAATTCCGGCAGAATATAATTGTTGCAGAGTAACGCGTAGATAGCGTATGAGGACTTCTTGACATACTGACGTTTGTCTGCCTTCCAGGCAGATGCGACCTGTGATAATGTGATCTGTGACATAACTCATTAAAGATTTGGTTATTATTGATTGGGTTGGAAAAATTCGCACCTGAACAGCGATACGGAGGGTATAATTTGCAGTCTATTTTGTTACCTTTGCCTTGTTGATATAAAAACTACTGCTATGAAGAGACTTTTTCTTATACTTTCCGTCATCGCACTTACAGTAGCCTGCGGCTGCGATAAAATTATCCCCTCGGGTGTCGAGACCACCCAGGAATTCGATATTGTCGGAGATTACGACGAACTGGTCGTATCAAATGCGTTTGACATCTACGTCAGCAACGAAGTTAACAAGATTACCATCACTGCAGACGAGGTTATAATGCCTAAGATTGATGTCAAGCACGTCAACAGCAGGCTCACTATCGGTCTCAAGCCGATGACTTTGAGCTTCCTGACCAAGATGACGGTCATCCTGCCGTACAACGAGAATCTTTCGAAGATTGATCTTGCAGGTGCGTGCGAATTCAAGTCGGAATATCCTATCCAGGCTTCACTGGTGAAGGTCAAACTGACCGGCGCTTCCAATATGTCCGCCAATATCAATGCAACCGACGTGGAAATCAACCTCACCGGCGCTTCGACTTACAAGGGCACTCTCTTCGCTTCGAACAGTTTCAAGCTGATCGAGACCGGTGCTTCGACCGCTACCGTCTGGGGCAGGGCTGATAAGCTGAATCTCAGACTGACCGGCGCAAGCGACCTGGTAAGGCAGATTGAAGGCAACCACTACGGATTCTCCTGTATGGAATGCGACGGATCGCTGACCGGTGCTTCTCACGCGTTCATCCACTGCGACGGCAATATCGCCATCACTCTCACCGGCGCGAGCGACCTGCACTACACGGGCGCAGCTTCGACTACCGGCAGTTCGACTACCGGCGCTTCCAATCTGATTCACGACGTGCTTTAATAAGCCGTCTATATCATCAGATCGTCTATTTTGATTTTAGGTACGCAGTGCGTGCCGTCGGTGCGATAGTACTTTAGACTGTCGCCGGCACTTACTTCGACCAGCCTGACGGTCTCGGCGGGACGGCCGATGGCCAGGACTGCTACGGGCGCAAGAGGAAGACCGAGAGCGGCCTGCAGTTTCTGCGGGTCGTAGTTGCGGACAATGATGCCTCCGAGGCCTATTTCTACCGCCTTGAGGAGCATACTCTGAAGCGAAATGCCGAGGTCAATATCGAGAATCGGATCTTCCGGCGTGGTGGCGCATACGATGACGAATGCACCCGGCTCGGTGCCGGGGAACGGCAAATTCAGTTCAGGCAGTGCAGCGCCGAGTTTGATATGCTGAAGGACTTTGGCTGCCTCTTCCGCCTCCGTCACTGCGTGAAATCTCAGTCGCTGCGCGTTCATTCCGCTTGCCGTCAAAGTATTGACCGACAGGATGGCTTTCATCTGGAGCGGATGGACGTGGTATGAGGCATCGTAGCCGCGGTAACTGCGGTTGCGGCGCAGGAGGTTGTCGAGTCCGGGGCGTTGCGGGCCTTTTGCAGCACCGGCACCTTTGGCGAAGACTTCTTCGTAACGCTTCTCGAGGTAATTGTCAGCCATAATTATATTGATTGTAGTGCGAGCAGGTCTGCTATGAGGTAGCAACTGCCTGCGATAAATACGAGGTCTGCCTCTCCTGTGAGGGTATCAGCCAGGGCGAGGGCTTCGGGGAGCGTCTTTGCTATGCGGCCCGAAATGCCGCAGTCGTGGAGCGCGTTGGCAAGGTCTGCCTCGGGGAGCGCTCGGCCGCTGGTCGGCTGGGTAAATATGTAATCTACGTCGCGCGGGAGGAATCCTGCGATGGCGTCGAGGTCCTTGTCGGCTACCACTCCGAGTATGAATACGATGCGGCTGTAGTCGCAGGAATATTTGTCTATCTGTTCGCGTATCCAGCGGAATGCGTGGGCGTTGTGGCCTGCGTCGCAGATAATGCGCGCGCGACCGTCGCCTGCCGTCCGGATGGTCTCCCAACGTCCGTGGAGTCCGGTAACGGCGGCTGCGTGCCGCAGGCCTTCGGCGAGGCATCCTGCATCCAGGCCGGGGAAGACTTCGGAGAGCGCCTTGAGGGCCGTCTGCACGGTGCGCAGGTTGAGTGCCTGACAGTCTCCAGCAAGGTCGAGGTCTGCCGGGGTGACGGCGATGAACGGATCGGTTTCGGAGGCGAAGTACAGCGGGGACGCGGCTTTTTCTGCCGCCGTCTTTGCCCACGCGCCTCGAACATTCATTTTTGCCCGCCTTCGCTCTGCAAATAATGAATGTATCTCGGCTCCACCAGGCTCCGCGCAGCCGGCGGGTGCAGCGGGATGCTGCGCCGCCGCCTCGAACACGGGGCGCGTTTCAGGAAGGAATTCGCCGACCACGGCGGGAACACCGGGCTTGATGATTCCCGCCTTCTCGCCCGCGATGGCCTCGAGCGTATCGCCCAGATACTGGCAATGCTCCAGTCCGATATTGGTAATCACCGAGAGCAGCGGCGTGATGATATTGGTCGAATCGAGACGGCCTCCGAGGCCGGTTTCGATGACTGCTATATCGACCTGCTCCTCGGCAAACCACTGGAAAGCCATAGCGGTCGTTATCTCGAAGAATGAGGGCCGTTCGGTCTCGAAGAAATCGAAGTAGCGTTCGACGAAGTCCCAGACGAATTCGCGCGGCACCATTCGGTAGGAATGCCCTTCGCCTGTCGGACGGCCGCTTCCCCACTCCACGATCTTCATTCTCTCCCGGAAATCCGTCATATGCGGCGAGGTATAGAGCCCGACGCGAAGGCCGCAGGCAGCGAGGGCGGCGGCCAGCATCGAGCAGGTCGAACCCTTGCCGTTGGTGCCGGCCACGTGAATGCTCCGAAAACGCCTGTGCGGGTGGTCCAGCAGCGCATCGAAGGCCAGCATCGTATCAATACCGCTCTTGTATGCGCGACCGCCTGCAGTCTGATACGAAGGGAATTGACTGAAGAGCCAGGCCAGCATTCCTTCATATTCATTGAAGTGCCTCATTTCCTACGTATAATCAAAAAATTACCCCAAAAGTATTACAATTTTTCCTTTTTGCTATATTTGTAGGTTGTAAAAATACCAAGAGAAAAGTAATATGACAAAGAGAGTTTATTGCTTCGGCGGCAAAAAGGCCGAAGGAAACGGTTCGATGAGGAACCTGCTCGGCGGTAAGGGTGCAAACCTCGCCGAAATGTGTGCAATTGGAATTCCCGTGCCCGCAGGCTTCACCATAACGACCGAATGCTGCACCGAGTATTTCGACCTTGGCGGCAAGTACCCCAAGGGTCTCGAGGACGAGGTCAACGCAGCACTTGCAGCAACTGAAAAGATAATGGGCAAACGCTTCGGCGATACGCAGGACCCCCTGCTCGTTTCCTGCCGCAGCGGCGCGCGCAGTTCAATGCCCGGTATGATGGAGACTGTCCTCAATATCGGTCTGTGCAGCGCAACCATCCCCGGCCTTATCGCCAAGACCAACAACCCCCGTTTCGTATATGACGCTTACCGCCGTCTCATTATGATGTATTCCGACGTCGTGATGGAGAAGGCCGAAGGCATCGAGCCCGAGGACG
>CAMZIP010000042.1 GCA_947307265.1 uncultured Bacteroidales bacterium
GGGCGTCGAAGGCCTCCGCTACAACAATATCGTGATTGCGACGGATGCCGACGTGGACGGAATGCACATCCGCCTGCTGCTGCTCACGTTCTTCCTCAAGTTCTATCCCGACGTGGTGCGCTCGGGCCACCTGTACATCCTCCAAACACCGCTTTTCCGCGTCCGCGACAAGAAGAGCAACAATATCTACTGCTACAATACCGCCGAAAAGGATGCTGCCGTCAACAGCATCGGCAAGAACGCCGAAATCACCCGTTTCAAAGGCCTCGGCGAGATTTCTCCCGAGGAATTCAAGGGCTTTATCGGCAAGGATATGCGTCTCGAAGTGGTGCGCCTGACCAACGAGGACAAGATCAGCGACATTATCGAGTTCTATATGGGCAACAACACGCCCGTCCGACAGAAATTCATCCGTACCAACCTCCGAAGCGACATCGACAATACCGAAGAGGCTCAGTAGGAGAAACAAAAAGGGTGACCGTTCCGGGCCACCCTTTCTATTCGGTTCGGGAAGTGATTACTTCACGCGCGCGCCGTAGGTGCGGTCAACAGTGTTGACGCGGATCATCTCGTCATTGTTGATGAAGAGAGGAACCATAATCTTGGCACCGGTCTCGAGAGTAGCCTCCTTGAGGGCGTTGGTCGAAGCGGTATCACCCTTGACAGCGGGCTCGGTGTATGTCACCTGAAGCTCGACGTAGGTCGGAAGTTCGCAGGTGAGGCAGCGCTCTTCCTCGCCGTCCACGTGGAAAACCATCTGGACGACCTGACCTTCCTTCATAAGGTCATTGTTGGCTACGAGGTCCTTCTGGATAGCCACCTGCTCGAAGGTCTCGGTATTCATAAAGTTGAATACGTCATCCTCGGCATAGAGGTACTGATATTCACGGTGCTCGACGGTGATGACGTCTATCTTCTCACCTGCATTGAAAGTTTTCTCCAGGATGCGACCATTCTCGAGGTTGCGCAATTTGGTCTTGACGAAAGCCGGACCCTTGCCGGGCTTAACGTGCTGGAACCAGACAATCGAACAGGGCTTGCCGTTGAAGTCCAGATAAAGACCGTTCTTGAAATCTGCTGTTGTTGCCATATAATTACTTAAAAATTGTTTCGTCGAAAGTGCAAAAATAACGATAAATCTTTTTTTAACAAATAGTTTGCATCGAAGCGGTGCGGTCGGCGGCCTCCTCGAGTTGCCACTTCGGAGTGGAATTGGCTCCGCAAATGCCCACCGTATCACCGTCGCGGAACCACTCCGGCACAATATCGGACATCTGCTCTACCAGATGGCAACGGGGATTTGCCTGACGGCATAAATCGAAGAGTACCTTGCCGTTGGAACTGTCTCGGCCGCTCACGAACAGCACTACGGAATGCGAAACCGCGAAATCCTTGAGCGAATTGTATCGCTGCGACACACGTCGGCAGATGGTATCATATACCTCCACGCTGCTGCGGGCCCGGCCGCGAATATCATCAGCCAGAATACGATACTCCTGGGGATCCTTAGTAGTCTGCGAGAAAAGCGCTATGGGACGGTTGAAATCAATCACTTCGATATCCTCCGGACTGCCGACGACAATCGCCTTGCCGCCGGTCTGGCCCACCAGGCCGTTGACCTCCGCGTGGCCGCGTTTGCCGAAAATGATCACCTGACCGCCGACGGCATCCATACGGGCGAACGTCTCGCGAACCTTACCCTGGAGCTGAAGCACTGCCGGGCAGGTGCAGTCAATCAGTTCGAGTCCCAGCCGACGTGCCGTCTCGTAGGTCTGCGGAGGCTCGCCGTGGGCGCGAATCAGCACCACCTCGCCCGAAGGAAGATGCTCCATATCCTCGGTTCCGATAATCTCGAGCCCCTTCGCACGCAGGCGGTCCAGTTCAAGCGAGTTATGGACGATGGCACCCAGCGAACGCAGGCTTTCGTGCGAAGCGAGATAATCCTCCGCCTTGCTTATGGCACGGATGACTCCGTAGCAGAATCCGGACTCCGGATCTATTTCGACGGTAAGTTTCATATCGTAATCCCGAAACGCTCCTTGAGAAGGGCGGCAAGCCAATCCAGCTGCTCGTCTATGGTCATATCGCTGTTGTCCAGCACCACTGCGTCAGGAGCCTGACGGAGCGGATTCATCGCGCGATGCGAATCGATGTAGTCACGTTCCAGGACATTCTGGTAAACGGCCTCGAAATCAGCCTTTTCACCTTTCTGCTCCATCTCGAGCAGACGGCGGCGGGCACGCACTTTGGCATCGGCAGTCATAAACAGTTTCAGGTCGGCATCAGGAAATACCGCCGTGCCTATATCGCGGCCGTCCATCACGCAACCCTGCTCGCCGTAGCGGTGCAGAATGCTGTCCACGTGACGTCGCACGCACGGAATCTCGGCGATGCGACTCACCGACGAAGAAATGTCCAGCATACGGATGCGGCCTTCGACGCTCTTGCCGTCGAGGGCTATAACATACGTTCCGGAGGCTTCGTCACGGATAAAACCGATATCCACCTTGCCATCCTCTAAGTGCCGCTCCAGTTGCGAGGCATCCACGGTACCGTCCTCCGCAATCAGCCCTGCGCCTATGGCATAGAGCGTTACGGCACGGTAAAGCGCCCCGGAATCCAGATAAACCAGGTCCAGTTTGCGGGCGATAATCTTTGCAAAAGTGCTCTTTCCGGTGGAAGAATGGCCGTCAACGGCGATGATCAGTCCTGCCATAACAATTACAACTGAGAGTCATACCACAAAAATAGTCAAAATTTACCTATCTTTGTAACCTTGCAAACAACTGTTGACAAAATGAATATTCTTATCATTGACGACGAGCGCAGCATCCGCAATACGATGAAGGAAATCCTCGAATACGAGGGACACGAGATCACGTTGGCGGAAGACGGTCGCACCGGCCTCGAACTCGCCCTGCACGGCAGTTACGACGCCATTTTCTGCGATATAAAGATGCCGGGTATGGACGGCACGGAAGTTCTGCATTCGCTCAATGAGGCCGGATGCGAATCCGCGGTCATTATGATTTCGGGCCACGGCAGCATCGAGACTGCCGTTGAATGCATCCGCGGCGGAGCGTTTGACTTCATCCAGAAGCCTCTCGATCTCAACCGCATTCTCATCACGCTCAAGAACGCCACCGACAAGACCTCCCTCGTCAAGGAGACCAAGATTCTCAAGAAAAAAGTCAACAGCAAATACGAGATTGTCGGCGAATCTGCGGCCATCACGCATATCAAGGATATCGTTGACCGCGTCGCCCCGACCGACGCACGCGTGCTGATCACGGGTCCCAACGGCACCGGAAAGGAACTGGTGGCGCGCCGACTGCACGACAAGAGCACCCGCGCTTCTATGCCGTTTATCGAGGTCAACTGCGCCGCAATCCCCGGCGAACTTATCGAAAGCGAACTTTTCGGCCACGAGAAGGGTGCATTTACTTCGGCAATAAAGCAGCATAAGGGCAAGTTCGAGCAGGCCGACGGAGGTACGCTCTTCCTCGACGAGATCGGCGATATGAGCCTCGCGGCACAGGCCAAGGTGCTTCGCGTCCTTCAGGAGAAGAAACTCAACCGTGTCGGCAGCGACAAGGATATACAGGTGGACGTCCGCGTTATCGCCGCGACCAACAAGAACCTCACCGACGAGATTGCGAAGGGTAATTTCCGCGAGGACCTCTACCACCGCCTGAGCGTCATCGTGCTGAAGGTTCCATCGCTTGCCGAGCGCACCGAAGACATACCTCTGCTCGTCGACCACTTTATGAAGCAGGTCAGCGAAGAGACCGGCATAGCGCCCAAAAAGATTACCCCGGAAGCCATCGCAGCCCTGCAGAAACTGCCCTGGACCGGCAATATCCGCGAACTTCGCAATGTCACCGAGCGTCTTATGATACTCTGCGGCAAAGAAATCACCAAAGAAGACGTTATCGCCTTCGCAACACCTTCGATCTGATATGAACCTTGTAGCAATAGTAGGACGCCCCAACGTGGGCAAATCGACACTGTTCAACCGTCTGGTGGGAATGCGCCAGGCCATCGTCGATGAGACTGCCGGCGTGACACGCGACCGCCATTACGGCAAATGCGAATGGTGCGGACGCGAGTTTTCGGTTGTCGATACGGGCGGTTTCACCGTCAATTCGGACGATATCTTCGAAGAGGAAATCCGCAAGCAGGTGATGATCGCCATCGAAGAGAGCGACCTGATTCTCTTTATGGTGGAAGTGGATACCGGAATCACCGACTTCGACGACGAGATAGCCCGCATTCTGCGCCGCAGCAAGAAGCCCGTCCTGACAGTAGTCAACAAGGTGGACAGCGGCGAAAAGATGTACGGCACGTACGAATTCAACGCCCTGGGCCTCGGAGAGCCGTACAGCATCTCTTCGGCCACCGGCAGCGGTACGGGCGAACTGCTCGATGCCATCTGCGCTCTGCTGCCGAAAGAACGCGACGGAGAAGATATCCAGAGCGACCTGCCCAGATTTGCTATCGTAGGCAAGCCGAATGTCGGCAAATCCTCACTGACCAATGCCCTCCTGGGCGAGGAACGCAATATCGTCACCCCGCTCGCAGGCACCACGCGCGACTCGATTACCTCGCATTACAATAAGTTCGGCCACGAGTTTATGCTCGTCGATACGGCCGGCGTGCGCCGCAAGAACCGCGTCCGCGAAGACCTGGAATTCTATTCGGTGATGCGTTCCATCCGTGCCATCGAAAACAGCGACGTCTGTATCCTTATGGTGGATGCCACTTCCGGCCTGGAAGCCCAGGATATGGCCATTTTCAACCTGATTGCCCGCAACCGCAAGGGCTGCGTGATAGTGGTCAACAAGTGGGACCTGGTGCCCGATAAGAGCGCCAATACGATGAAGGAATACACCGAAGCCATCAAGGCGCGCATAGCCCCGTTTACCGATATTCCCATCATTTTCACGTCGGTCATCAACAAGCAGCGCATCCTCGACGTACTCAACGCGGCAACCACGGTCTATGCCAACTATTCGCGCAAGATTTCCACGTCGGAGCTCAATGACGTGATGCTCCCCGAGATAGAGAATTACCCGCCGCCGGCTTGGAAGGGCAAGTACATCAAGATCAAGTACATCACCCAGTTGCCCACGGCATTCCCTTCATTTGCGTTCTTCTGCAACCTGCCTCAGTACATACGCGACCCGTACAAGAGGTTCCTCGAGAACAAACTCCGGAGCCACTTCGACTTTACGGGCTGCACGATGCAGATTTTCTTACGCAAAAAGTAATACGGTAAAGCAAGCCCCGCCAAGGGTTTCGGACCGGCTGTACGACAACGTGCCGCCGGTTTGCTCTATAATGCTCCGGCTGATGACCAGTCCGAGGCCGCTGCCACCCGTCTTGGTGGTGAAATTGGGCGTGAAGAGTTTGGCGATGTTGTCCTCCGGTACGCCGGGGCCGTCATCTTCGAACGTGATGCGGAGCACGCGACGGCTATCTTCGGCCGTCTCTTCCAGCAGCGTGACCTTGATACGGCCCGTTCCGCGGTCACCTTCGATGGCCTGAACCGAATTGGTGAGCAGGTTGACGAAGACACGCGCCATCTGCTGGCGAATCATCTTGCAGACGGTGTGTTCGGCAGCACAGGTGTAGCTGAAATCGATATTCTCGCGGCTCTCGAAGAGCACGACCTGTTCGCGCAGCAGCGCGTCCACATCCACCGGCTCGGCATCCTCCTGGAAGGTGCGGGCGATGGCGGAGAATTCGGAAGCCGTATCTGAAAGCACGTCGATCTGCTCCAGGAGCGAAGCGGCAAGCGGTTCGATGCGATCCTGCCAGTCAGGCGCGCCGCTCTTCTTGAGGCGGATAAGGTGCTGGATGCTCAGGCGCATCGGCGTAAGCGGATTCTTGATCTCGTGGGCAATCTGGCGGGCCATTTCCTTCCAGGCGCGTTCACGCTCGCTCGCAGCCAGACGGCGGGTACTCTCTTCGAGGTCATCGACCATCTTGTTGTAGGCCGAAACGAGCACGCCGATCTCGTCCTTCGGGTTGCGGTAGCGGATATGCTGGTTCTCGCGGCCTGCACCGAGGGCCTGGAGGCGGTCACGCAACTGATCCAGCGGCCGCAGCATCGAGTTGGAAAGGAACAGACCGAGAATGATTGCTGCAATGAGCAGTACCAGGTAGATATTGATAATCATCGCCACGGACGACATTGCCGTCTGCTCGATGTAGTTGGTACGCGACAGGAACGGGGTATTGATGATGGCCACCATTTCGCCTGAGCCGTTTGTCAGAGGCGCAAAAAGCGAATAGAACCTGACGCCCGAGAGGCTCTCGACGGCCGAATAGTTGAGCGCGTGGAGATGGACGATCTCTTCGAATGCATCTGCATTCATTCGCTTACCCACCACGAAACGGTCGAAAAGTTCCGGTTTGGTGGAGCAAAGCAACTGGCCGTGAACGTCATAGACGTGAATCTCGCAGCTCATAATGCGCGAAAGACTCTCCAGCGTCGAGAGGAACTGCGGCGTACGCAGGTCGTCGAAAACGGTCGCATAGCGGCAGGCCTCCGAAAGACCTGTCTGGAGCGATGAAATACGCTCCTGCATCTGCCGCTGGTTGCGGTCTTTGCGGATATTGCCGGTGTAGAAAATGGTCGCGGCCGCGAGGCTCGCCAGGGCCAGCACCATCACGCCGGTCGTCATCAGGGTGATCCTGCGCTTGAGCGAATGCGGCGGCAGACTGAGCAGCAGCCTGCTGCGGTGACGCACCGTCAGGATCAGCATAAAGACCGTGAAGAATATGAACAGGTACGAGAACGAGATGACGAAGGTAAAGAACGGCGTGCGGGGACGCGATATGACAGTCATCTCAGAGTCCGTCATACTGTTGATGAAATGTATGAAGCGGTTCTTTTCGATTCTTATGTAACCCGTCGGATATTCCTTCGGAATCTGCGTAGAATACCTGTATGCACCGTCATTCATCACCAGCATACCGTCCGAATAACGGGCGTACGAGTATCTTGCAGGCAGCGTCGTGCTGAAATCCGAGACCTGCGCGAATATGTCGAACGGATCCTCCTTGTAACGCGCCTTGAGTTCGAGGAACATTCGCGAGACCTCGCCTTCATTCGGAGAGAAATACACGAACATTCCGAGGTAGGACGCACGTCCGTCGTGATTCTTGATGAAATAGAACGACGAGCCGGGGGCTATTACCGTACCGCTTTCGCGAATCAGGTCAGAGTAGAACTGGTAGCAGTTGACGGGCTGCGATACCGGATCGGGGGCAAGCAGGTTGTGCGGGCCGCAAACCGTAACGCTCATATCGTATTTGCGGAGCATCTCGTTGGTAAGGTAGCGGTCCACAAGTCGGCTGCGAATGATTTCAACTCCGTTGACCGACGAGAGCATCGGGAAGAACGGGTCTGAAGCGATGGAAGATTCGACCGTTCGGAGGTCGGATTCCAGCCGCAGGTCGCGCTCTATGGCCAGTTTAGCCGTGCGGACGCGGTTCATTTCGTATTCGCGCTCGCGCCCGAAAGTGCTCTCCGCAATCACGCAGTACGCCGAAATCAGCAGCGCAAATATCAGAATGCCGCGGTAGGAGAACGGTTCGCGGTCAGCATCACGCGTCCCGTACACGCTCGAAGCCATTTGCAGCAGGCAAAGCAACGCCAGGAACAGCGAAGCGTAGGCCAGATAGCACATCAGCGTGTAAATGCTCAGGTCGCCGATGCGGAACGGCTCCATCACCACCGTAGAGTTGAGTATGAGCGAATGCAGAGTCAGGTGGATGTATGCCGCCAGAAGTGCCGCGCCGATGCAGAGTGCTGTCGGAATACCGATCTTATACTTGCGCGATTTCTGCGAAGCCTGATAAATCCTGCCTCGCATAATGAACAGCAGCAGGACCGTCAGGGCTATGAACAGATGATTGAGCAGCAGGCTGCCGAGCGAATCGAACAGCGCGATGTCGGCGTACATCAGGGGCGAGAACAGTTGTCCTGCCGCTATCGAATGGTAGGACAGGAAAAATGCTGCCACCCTGATAAGGACAAGTCCTCCGAATCCTATCCAGAACGTGCGCCATTCACGCTTGCGCGAGTGCAGGGCCAGGAGCGAAAGGACCGCAAACAGCAGCGCGTACCACTTGATGGACGTGCTCCAGGTCGAAAGCGCCTCCGGCGAATCGGCTACGATGGAGAACAGCGGCGCGCCTTCCAGGCCATAGACTATGCCCGTATCGTCGTAGTTGATATCCACCGTGGTAAAACCGCTGCTCAGATGCAGCCTGCGGTTGATATCTGCAGGACGGTCCGCGAAAGGATATTCAGTCTTGATACGGATACCCGTCACGACTTTCATATTGCGTGACGGATTGAGTTGCATATTGAGGATGTACCAGTCGGAACCGAGGTTGACATAATGCTCCCGTATGCCTATATATGCCAGCGGCGCCGAATAGACGTTGCTGTTGCTCTGGTACTGGAGCCTGTACGTGAACGAATATGCCTGAAGGGCGTCATTTCCGATAGGGAACTGATGCACCCAGGACTGGAGGGTATCCGCCAGATAACGGTAGATGACGATGTCTTCGGGCAGGTCGGGCATCTTGAGCATCTCGTCCGGCGGCGTATCGAATGCCCGCAGGACGTAGCGCTCGACGCATTGCTGACGGCGGTGCAGATTTTCCTGGACGCGGCTTACCTGCCTTCCGAGCAGGAAATCATACCCGGGCGTGAGGAACGACAGGCAGAACAGCAGTATGGCCACGACGGCAAATGTCTCTGCGAGGTATCTCGAGAGGAATTGCCAGATCCGGCCGGGAAGTGAGTTACTGCTGCGTTTCATTCGTGATGATATGGCTCTGAGCGCATTATCGTAAATGCCCTGTATAACTGCTCAGTGAAGACGGCGCGTACCAACTGGTGGGACATAGTCATCGGCGAAAGCGAAAGCATCGCGTCTGCACGGTCATATACTTTCTGCGAAAAACCGTAACTGCCGCCCACCACGAAGCACCTGTCCGCTCCGCTGCGGCTCATCTCCTTCTCCAAATGTCGTGCCCATTCTATCGAAGTGTATTTCGCGCCCCGCTCGTCAAGCAGCGTAACGTGCTCGCCCTGATGCAGCTGGCGCAGAATCAGCTCGCCCTCGCGTTCTTTTATCTGGTCGCGCGTGAGCGAGGAGACATTCTTCAACTCGGGAATCTCGACGACCGTAAAAGGCACATAGTGACCGATACGGCCCGCATACAGCCCGACGGCAGTACGGAGCCATTCTTCAACAGTCTTTCCTACAACAATCAATCTGAGTCGCATAATCGCAAATTTAACAAACTTTTGGCTTGATTTTTGAAAATTAGCGCTCCTGTTATGAGAAAATTGCTTTGCATTTTGATGGCCGCACTGCTGGCCTCATCCGCATCGATGGCGCAGAATAAAGATCTGGACGTGTTCATCCCGATCGGAAAATATCTGCAGGCGGGGGATTACGTAAAATTGTCGGCCTGGTTTGCCGACAATATGGAACTTGACCTGCTGGGAAGCGTCAACAACTGCTCCCGCAACCAGGCGCGCCTCATAATGAAAAACTTCTTCGAGACTTATACGCCCAAGCAGTTTACGATTCTGCACAAAGGCAATAATTCACTTGCACGCTATGCCGTAGGCACCCTTGACGCAGGCGGGGAAAAGTTCCGCATCATCATCCACGTCAAGAGCATCAACAACAAAAGTTACATCCAGCAGCTCCGGATAGAGAGGGAGTGATGAATTCTACTGCACCTCTTCGGTGCGGTCATAATACTACTTCATCCTGCTTAGCCGCCTTGCTTGGCCGGTTCTCCGGGCAGGTTATATCCGTTATTGTAGTTGGCTGATATCTTGACAGATAAGACAAGCGACTGATTTTAACCGATTTTTGTCATTTTTCTTGTGAATCGGTTATTCTTTCATCCGCTTTTTTCAATGTAGTACAAAAGGCACTAAATGGCTATATATTCGCAGCAAAAGAAATGGACGTTTCGTTCTATTTTTTAGAATTAATTTCTATTATTCAGATTTTTACTATCTTTGCATTGCTTATGAGGGTTGTGGCCAGAAAGACACTTATTGCCTTTTATACAAAACATTCTGACGCAGAAACGGCACTTGAAGAATGGTACGCCAAAACAGAAGCTTCGGAGTGGGAAAACTTTGCTGAACTGAAAAGGACGTTCAACTCTGCGGACAGTGTAGGAAACAAGAGGTATGTATTCAATATAAAAGGCAATAATTATCGCTTGATTTGCATAGTATTATTTCGTATCAAAATGGTATATATACGATTCATAGGCACTCACAGTCAATACGACAACCTTACGGAAGAAGATATTCAAAACATATAGGC
>CAMZIP010000043.1 GCA_947307265.1 uncultured Bacteroidales bacterium
GCTCGAGGGTGCCGTCTTCGGAGAATATGAATGTGCGGCGGATGGTGCCCAGCACCGTCTTGGCGTACAGTTTCTTTTCGCCCCAGGCACCGAACGCCTGCAGCATTTCGGTGGAAGGATCGGAGAGCAGGCGGAAGGGCAGTTCGAATTTGGCGCGGAAACCGCTGTGCGATTTGGCGCTGTCCTTGCTCACGCCGACCACGTTATAACCTGCGGCGGTCAGTTCGGCATAATTGTCCCTGAAACTGCAGGCCTCCGCCGTGCAGCCCGAAGTATTATCCTTCGGATAAAAATAAATGATAGTCTTCCGGCCCTTGCCGATAAACTCTTCCGAACGGACAGTCACGCCGTCCTGGTCCACCACCTCGAACTGAGGCATCTTGTCACCAACCTTAAGCATAGCAAAGCATTTTTTACAAAGGTAGCAAAAAAAGAATCCTCTTTACAGCAGGAAGAACAGTGCGACGCCGGTCATCGAGACGGTGACACCGAGGATTTCGCGGAGCTTGAGCCGCTGATGGTAAATGAAGGCGTAGGGGAACAGGATGAAGACCGGGGTGAGCGCCATCAGGGTGGAGGCGATGCCCGCGGCGGTAAATTGCACTGCCATCAGCGAGAGCGACACGCCTAACACTGGACCGAAAAGCGTCACGAGCAGCGCGTAACGCATACCTACGCGATCCCGGACGGCCGACTTCAGCATAGGCAGATTTTTCTGAAAGGCCATCATAATCAGGAACCCGGCCGCACCGATAATCGCACGGATCATAGTCGAAGCGAAGGGGAGCATTTGCCCCATCATAGCGGGCGCGTCAGAAGGGATTGACGTGTAATAATGCTGCAGTCCGACTTTGCTCAGGACGAGCCCGACGCCCTGTCCGAGGCCGGCGCCGAGTCCCAGCAGCACGCCCTTCAAAGGAAGCGTCAGTTGCACTTTATGCCCGTCTTTGCGGCTCAGGATGGAAATGGCAATACCGCTGAGAGTCACCACCATTGCCAGTCCGGACTTCCAGCTGAGCGACTCGCCCAGAATGGCCCAGCCTGCGATGGCGGCCATCGGCGGCGCGAGCGTCATAAAGAGTTGGCCGAAACGCGCTCCGATGGAAAGATAGCAGTTGAAAAGGCACCAGTCGCCGAATACATATCCTACCAGCGCGGAAAGAGCCAGCCAGAGCCAGGCCTGCCCGGAGGCATAAACAGGGTAGGGATGACCGATTGTTATCCAGAGAATCACCCCGAGAAACAGTATGGCCAGCGACAGACGCAGGACATTGGTGGTCGTCGAACCCAACCGGTGGCTGGCCTTGTCGGCAAAAAGCGCGGTCACCGTCCAGGAGACGGCGACCATCAGCGAAATCAATTCACCCAAGTGTGGCATCGGATGCTATTCTTTGGGAGCCTCGTACTTTTTGCCGGGGAAGAATTTGTTTACCGTCTTGCAGTAGTGCGCGTATTCGGGGTACTTGCCGGCGCTGATTTCTTCGGCAAATGCGCTGCTGCCCAGGAACAGGACAATCAGCAGAAGCGCGCCGATCATACTCCAGTTGATGATGCCGATTCCGCCTGCGATGGTAAAGAGGTAAAAACAGCACCACACAGCCTGCTCGGCGAAATAATTCGGGTGGCGGCTGACACTCCAGAGACCAATGGTATTGAAACCCTTATTGAGCGGAGCGGGCAGTTTTTCCAACTTCTTGCCCTCGCGGAGCATCTTCCACTTCGCCGTCTGGAAACGCCACTGCTGCTCATCTGCCACCGTCTCATAGATTATGAATCCAAGCATCAGCACGGCAGCCACGGCGTCCATCCAGCCGAAGGATTTGCCGGAGCCCATCAGCACCAGCGCCGGGAACGTCGTCATAAGCACCAGCACATTCTGATAGAGGCTGATGAAAAACAGGTTGAAAACCATCCATTTCCAGTGGGGCTGGAACTCCTTCTTCTCGCGGAGAACCTTCCAGCGGTAATCCTCCTCGCCCTCCCAGAAACGCAATTTGTACGCTCCCTTGCGGGCGAAATTGAAGGTCAGGCGCGCGCCCCAGAGGGTGACGAGGCAGGCCATAACGACCAGTCTCAGCGGCAGGCCAGCCTTGAAGGCGATAATCCAGGTATAAGCGATGGGCAGGAGGCTCCATAACTTGTCCATCTGACTGTTATTGGAGGTTGCTTCGCCTACGACAAAGCAAAATACGCCACTGCATAGCGTAATGATTGCCAAGAGTTTAATGGTTTCTACCTGAAGTGGAGATAAAGTTGGGCCCACGAAGATATAAAGCAGCGGGCACGCGATAAGCGAAATGGCTAAAAGAGAGCCGATAAGTTTTACGTTCATACGGCAAATGTAGCAAAAATTGCGGATTATCAGCAAGATGCGGTCCAATTGTACATCGAGGTTTGAAAACTCCGGGCAAAAACGTATCTTTGTACGGATATGCAGGATAGACAGATGAAACGAAAATCCATTCTCGTTACAGGCTCGGCCGGGTTTATCGGAGCCAATCTGGTAATGCGGCTGCTTGAAAATCCTGGCCCGGCAGGGGGCGGCGAAGCTCTCTCGATAGTCGGCCTGGACAATATGAACGACTATTACGATCCCTCGCTCAAGGAATACCGTTTGAAACTGATTGACAAGTCCGCTGCAAAGCATCCGGAGCACGAATACACATTCATTCGCGGAAGCATTGCGGACAAGGCGCTGATCGACAGGCTCTTTGCGGAGCATCATTTCGATATCGTCGTGAACCTTGCAGCCCAGGCTGGCGTCCGCTACAGCATCGACAATCCCGGAGTCTATATCGAAAGCAATATCGTCGGTTTCTACAATATTCTTGAGGCCTGTCGTCATAATCCCGTGGCGCATCTGGTCTATGCCTCGAGTTCCAGCGTCTATGGCGGCAACAAGAAGATTCCCTTCAGCGTGGATGACCGCGTGGACAATCCTGTCAGCCTCTATGCGGCCACGAAAAAGAGCAACGAACTGATGGCCCATTGCTACAGCAAACTCTACGACATTCCGACGACCGGCCTGCGCTTCTTTACCGTATATGGTCCTGCCGGGCGGCCGGATATGGCATATTTCGGCTTTACGGACAAACTGATGCGCGGCGAGACGATCAAGATTTTCAATTACGGTAACTGCCGCCGCGATTTTACCTACGTCGATGATATCGTCGAAGGCATCGTCCGCGTGATGGCGAAGGCCCCGAAACAGACTCCCGCTCAAGCAGGGAATGACGATGTTACTGTCGCCGGGAATGACGTTTTGCCCGACCCCGATCGGGCATCCATCCCTTATGCGATATACAACATCGGCGGCGGCCAGCCGGAAAACCTGCTCGACTTCGTACAGACGCTGCAGGAGGAATTGCTGCGCGCCGGCGTCCTTCCCGAGGATTACGATTTCGAAGCACATAAGCAGCTCGTTCCTATGCAGCCCGGCGACGTGCCGACCACTTATGCAGATGCCTCGGCCCTCGAGCGCGATTTCGGCTTCACGCCCCGCATCACTCTCCGCGAGGGACTTCGCAAATTCGCCCAGTGGTACAAAGAGTATTACGGCTGATGAAAATCTGTGTCATAGGCGGAGCAAATGTTGATATAACCGCGGCTTCGGGAACGGCTTTCCGTCCGGGCGATTCCAACCCCGGGCGCGTGGAAGTCTCCTGGGGCGGAGTAGGGCGCAATATCGCCCACAACCTTGCCCTGCTCGGTGACGAAGTTGAACTTGTGACCATTTTCGGCGGCGGACTGTTCGCCCCCGTCATCGCCAATGCCTGCCGCGATCTCGGCATCGGCATAGCGCACAGCGAGGTGGCTTCGGACGGGACCAATTCATTTTTCGTGTCGGTCAACAATGCCGACGGCGAATTGGTCGGCGGCGTGGCGGATATGACTGCTACCGAGCATATTACTCCTGCCTGGCTGGAGGCGCGAAAGTCTGCGATTGAAGAATCCGAAGCTGTCGTGGCGGATGCCAATATCCCTGCAGTTTCATTGGCTTGGCTGATAGATAATTGCACCCGGCCGCTCTATATTGACGCAGTTTCAGTTGCCAAAGCCGCCCGCGTCCGTGAAGCGGTTGCAATTTCTGCAAAAAAGTCATTCTGGGCACTCAAGTGCAATGCCCTTGAAAATACCGAAATCGCGGATGTTACCTGCTGCACGCGGCGATATGTGACTGCCGGTGCGAAAGGTCTGACGGTTGAGGAGGGCGGCCGCAAATATGATTTTCCTGCACTGCCCTGCGTTGTCCGCAGCGTGACCGGCGGCGGGGATGCGCTGCTCGCCGGAATAGTTCACTCGGGACCGGATGCGAGCGTTGAAGATTCCGCCCGTTGGGGCCTGGAATGTGCCCGCTGCGCTGTCGAAAGTCCGCACGCGGTGAGCGAAAAGATAAGATTATTACAAAACCGATTATGAATAAATATTTGGATTGCTCGAAGGAGGTAGCGGCTGCACTGGCGGCCGGCAAGCCCGTTGTGGCGCTCGAATCGACCATTATTTCCCACGGAATGCCTTATCCGCAGAATGTCGAGACGGCTCTGAAGGTTGAGGCCGTGATCCGCGAAAACGGAGCCGTGCCTGCGACCATCGCCATTATCGGAGGCCGCCTTAAGGCCGGACTGACTCCGGAGGAAATCGAATATCTTGGAAAGAAGGGCCGCGCCGTGGCAAAGGCTTCGCGTCGCGATCTGCCGGTGCTGGTGGCCCGCGGCGAGGATGGTGCGACCACCGTCACTACAACTATGATTATAGCGGCAATGGCCGGCATACAGGTATTTGCAACCGGCGGCATCGGCGGCGTTCATCGCGGCGCCGAGACGACTATGGATATTTCCGCCGACCTGGAAGAATTGGCGATGACGCCTGTTATGGTCATTTGCGCCGGCGCAAAATCTATCCTGGATTTGGGGCTGACGCTGGAATATCTGGAGACGCGCGGCGTGCCTGTGATCGGTTATGGCACCGAAGAATTGCCGGCGTTCTATACGCGCCGCAGCGGATTCAAGGTGGATTACCGGATTGATACGCCCGACGAACTGGCGGCCGCATTCCGCGCCAAAAAGGAAATGGGCCTGCAGGGTGGAATGTTGGTGACCAACCCGATTCCGGAGGAGTATTCGATGGATCCCGACCGCATCAACGCCGCCATCGATCAGGCGATAGAAGAATGCAACGCGCAGGGAATCAAGGGTAAGGAGACCACTCCGTTCCTTCTCGCGCGTATCAAGGACATTACAGGCGGAGATTCGCTGGCATCCAACATCCAGCTGGTGCTCAACAACGCCCGCCTCGCCGCCCGCACCGCCGCCCTGCTGTAATGGCAGAGCGGTTTTTAAGAATTGTAATCTCGTCGATCAGGCAGTTTTCAATTATGAGAAAAATATCCAGTTTCTTGACATTATCGGTAGTATCTATGATTCTGCTGTCTTGCGGTTGCAATTTGGCATTTGCGCAGGGCAGTAAAACGCTTACTGACGAGCAGATCGAGAAGCAGATTCTCGCTATTATGGATGAGTGCCATACGGTGGGTATGGCGGTTTCGCTGGTAAAGGGGGACAAGCCTGTTTTCCAGCACGCTTTCGGGTATCGCGACCTGGCTTCGGGCGAGCCGCTGGAGATTGACGATATCTTCAGGATTGCGTCGATTTCGAAGTCTTTCTCTGGCGTTTCGATAATGCAACTTGTCGAGGCCGGCAAGATACGGCTCGAGGATGATGTCAATCAGTACCTCGGTTTTTCGCTCCGCAACCCCCGCCATCCAGATATTCCCATCACCGTCAAGATGCTGCTTTCGCATACTTCGAGTATGATCGACCTGCACGGTGCGGACTGGTATCGCGATGATCGCTATGTCAATCCGGCCAAGACTTCTGCCGATACCATTGCGATGGTTTTTGCTGAATATGCTCCGGGACAGGGTTATAAGTATTGCAACCGCGCCCTCAATCTCATCGGTATGATTATCGAGAAGGTTTCGGGCGAGCGTTTTGACGATTACGTTCGCAATCACATCCTTCTTCCGATGGACATTACCAATGCAGGCTATAATGTCGATAGCCTGGACCGCGACAAGATGACGACGCTCTATGTCTATAATGAGAAGTCCGGCAAACTCGTGCCTTCGGCGAAGACTTATGTGCGCAACAACGAAAATAAGGTGGACGCCGGGACTTATCGCATTGGAGTTGACGGATGCTATTGGTCGCCTACCGGCGGAATGAAAATTTCGGCGCGGGATCTCGTTAAATGGATGAAGACGCTGCAGAATGGGGGAGTGGCTCCCAATGGGGCGCGGATCCTCTCGGAGGATGGCATTCGTACCCTGCTGACTCCGGTTACGCCTGCTGATCCTGGTGTTTATTACTGCCTTACGACGCGTACTGAGCCTCGCATCATCGAGGGCAAGGTGTTTAAGGGACACACCGGCAGCGCACAGGGGCTCAAGAGTTGTATGTTTTTCGATCCCAACTCTGACTGGGGCTTCGTCTGCCTTTGCTCCAGCACCCGCGTCACCAAGATCAACGACGTAATCGAAATCTACTACCGCGTCATCAACCTCCTCTACGACCAGTACCGGGCCGAACTGGAAGCCACCCGGTAGGCGCAGCCAATCATCTCATTCGTCACAAAAGTTTCGCGGCGATGGCGTCGATTTCGACTTTGGCGCCTTTGGGAAGGGCGGAGACCTGGTAGCAGACGCGGGCGGGCTTGTCGGCCGTGAAGAATTCGGCATAGACCGCATTCATCTCAGCGAAATCAGCGATATCTGTCAGCAGGACGCAGGTCTTGACAACGTCATTGTACGAATAACCGGCCTCATTCAGAATCGCACCGATATTGGTGAGCGACTGGCGGGTCTGCTCGGCGACCGAAGAAGGCATTGCGCCGGTTGCCGGAACGATAGGCAACTGACCTGATACATAGAGAGTCCCACCGGCCTCGACGGCCTGCGAATACGGCCCGACTGCTGCGGGGGCCTTATCAGAAGCAATAATTCGTTTCATACAATTCGAGTTTTCTACAAAGATAAGACAAATAATAATTAACTTTGTCAGCCTTAAACGAAAAAGAACCGGGGATGAAGAAATATCTGCTGATGACCATTCTGCTGCTTGCAGCAACCTGTGCGACGATCAGCGCACAGCAGATCGAAGGAGCCTGGGGCGGAATGCTCCGCGAAGAAGGAAAAGTAATGCCGGTTCTCTTCCGTCTGGGCTGGCACAGCGCCCTCGACCTGCCTGCGCAAAACGCACGCGGCATTCCCGTCGAGGTCAGCGAACGCACAGTTGCGACTCTCAAACTCAAGGTTCCCCGGCTCAATGCCACCTTCGAAGGCGTTCTCTTTCAGGGCCGCATCATCGGCACGTTCCGCATCGGCGGCGTACCCCTCACCCTTGCACTGACACGCGGCGAGCCCGAAGCCGTCCGTCCGCAAACTCCGGTTCGCCCGTATCCTTACCGCACCCGCGAAGTCCGTTTCGTAAGTGCGGGTGACACCCTCCGCGGCACACTCACATTGCCCCGCGAAGACGGTTCGCCATATCCCGTCGTCCTGCTTGTCAGCGGCGCAGGCCTGCACAACCGCGACGAAGAATCGTTCGCACACCGTCCGTTCGCCGTCATAGCCGATGCATTTGCCCGTGAGGGCATCGCAACGCTGCGCTATGATGACAGAGGTTATGGCAACGACGCCGGAATCGCAGGTGCTGCAACCACCGCCACATTCCGCGACGACGCAGCCGCCGGTATAGATTTCCTGCACTCGATGGGTTATTTCCGCGTCGGTGTGCTGGGCCACGGCGAAGGCGGCACAATCGCATTTATGTTGGCAGCTGACCGCAAACCGGATTTCATCATATCGATGGCAGGTATGGCAGAGCGCGGCGACACGACTCTTTTCCGCCAGAACCGCGCTGTCCTGATGGCGCAGGGATTTTATCAGCGAAACGCTGAAAACCAGTCCTATATGGCTCTCGGCAAAATGCGCGTGAACGGCGGCAAATGGGGCCGTTTCTTCCTCGATCTGGATCCTGCACCGTATCTCCGCCGCGTAACTTGCCCTATGCTCGCACTGAGCGGTGCGAAGGATGTCCAGGTGATGTCGGCTCCCAATGTTTCGGTCATCCGTCGCTGCTGCCCTTCGGCTGAGGTTAAGGTCTATCCAGAACTCAATTATATGATGCAGCACTGCAGCACCGGCCTGCCGGTCGAGTACGGAGGTATAGAGGAGACCATTTCGCCGGAGGTCCTCAAAGATATGATCCGCTGGATCAAGGGGCTTACCCTATAACGGGAACGATGCGTAACGCTACGGCGAGAAGGCCGTAAATCAGCACGAAAATAGAAAGCAGCAGGCCGCGGCCTTCGCCCCTCAGGTTGAAAATAACCTGAGAAAGCGGTGCCATTGCCGGCAGCAGAATGGCCGGCCAGCATTCGCATCCAATATAATATACCGTCAGAAAAACTGCGGTCGTAACGGCAGCAAGAGCGGTAGTGTTGAGCAGGCGGGATTCTTCGCGGCGCAGGTGGCGGCGGTTGAGCAGGAAGAGGATCATCGAACCCACGCCGCCGACAACCATCATCGAGATCATTGCTATCTGCGGCCAGAAAGATGAAGCCTTTCCTCTGAACGGTGCTGCGAGTGCGCTCCAGTATGATGCCCATCTTGCCGACATTGTCTCCGTGCCGTGGAATAGATAACTGCATCCGCATCCGGCAGCGATGGTGATGGCGGCTGCGAGCAGCATTATAATCAGGTATGATGCCTTGCGCTTGATGGAATTGATGCCTGAAATGGCCAGCAGGAGAACTGCGGGGAGCAGCGGCGGGAAAAGCGACGAGGCTACCGTGCCGAAAAATACCATACTGAATATCAGGTCGGTCCTGTGGCCTTCCTGCTTGAATTTGCAGAGCAGCGCGACTGCGGCTATAATCAGCAGGGCTGCGAAATGTGCCTTTGACAAAAATACGGTACCCGGCAATGAGAGCGCCAGCAGCAGGTACAGCGCCGGCAACTGGAAACTCAGGCTCGAAGAGTATTGGTTGTTGAGCGAATTGACCCAGATGGCGCAGACTGCCAGTGCCGCCAGACCTCCGAGGGCGGTGGCCCATCCGGCATTTGCAGAGCTTGCTGGATTAACGAGGTCCCATACTATTAAGAACAGCGTAAACACCGCCAGCAGTACCGTCGTGAGCGGACTGGAGTGGCGGGCCTTGATTATGGAGGTGTAGGGACTCATCTGCGGCTGAGCTGCAAAAGGTTCCCGAGTTGGGATATGTTTTCGACGATCAGGTCCGGATGAACTGTCGAGGTTTTTACCATTTCCGGCGTGGTCTCGCCGGAAAGTGTCAGTATTCCGAATGCGCCGCTGCCGGTGGCCAGTGCAACGTCAGTGTAGAGCCTGTCGCCGACGATGGCGACTTCTTCCGGCTTGAGGCCGTGGTCCCTGAGAATGGGCGCGAGCATCGAAGGTGCCGGTTTGCCGCAGACCGCTTCGGGACGTCGGCCGGTCGCCGTTTCGAGACAGGCGCAGAGCGATCCGCAATCTACCAGGACTGTCTGGAGTTCCGTCGGGCAAATCCGGTCAGGATTGGTCGCCACGTACGGCAGCCCCTTCAGGAGCCACCAGGCTGCGCGGCAGAGACGCGGATAAGTGAGAGTCGTGTCGAATGATACGACCACTGCGTCCGGGGTTTCCTCATCGTCTTCGCTTATGGAAATGAATCCCGCTTCGGCGAATTGGCCTGCCATACTATGCGTGCCGAGCATATAGAGACGCCGCGCTTTGGGGTAGTGCGTGCGGATATAATCGATGGTTACCGCTACCGATGTGTATATCTGCTCCTGGCGTACCGGAACGCCCATTCTGAGCAGTTTGGCAAGGTAATCCTGACGGGAACGGGTGGGATTATTGGTCAGAAATGAATGTCCGATACCGAGGCTGTCGAGTTGCTCGAGGAATGCTACCGTAAACGGGAATACCTTGTCTCCCAAATAGATAGTGCCATCCATATCGAGCGCGACGTGACGTATGCCTGCGAGGCGCTGCCTGAGTTCGGGTGATATTTCCGGAGTTTTGGTCATAACTTTGCGAAGTTACGCATTTTTTGTCGCAATTCGGCGAATTTTCTTATATTTGCACTCCCATTCCGGACTCGTTCCGGTTCGAG
>CAMZIP010000044.1 GCA_947307265.1 uncultured Bacteroidales bacterium
ATTCAATATCAACGGCTCTACGACGCTTAAGAGCATCGAGCTCTCGGGCAACAATAACGAGCCTCTGAGCGGTACCGCAACGATCGTGGCGGCATACGGCGAGGCACCTGTCCTGACGATGGCAGAAGGGGCTTCTGCATCGGTCAAGCTGGATTGCGGAGAAGGCGTGAAGCTGTCGTCGTTCCCGACGGATTTCTGGGTGGTTATTCCGCCTACTACATTTACTAAAGGTATGACGGTAGTCCTGACGGCCGCCGACGGCCGCCAGATGACATATTCGCTGGACAGCGAGGTGGATATTCCGCGCAACTGCGTTCAGCCGGTCGAGGCGTTCCATTTCCGCCCCAAGGGCGATGCCGATCATTTTACCGTAGGATATGAACAGCTCCCTTCGGATATCAATCTCTGGGAGGCGGGGACGCAGCTTCGCGTATTCGACGGTGAGGGAGTCGAGCATCTGCTGACTCTCGATCCGGCTTCGGCAGGCCAGAAAGAAGGCCGTTTCGAAGATGCTTCGATAGAGGATTATACGCAGCAGGTAACGGCAGTCTGGCCGGCTTCGCTGGACGTGCACAATATCGGCGGCGCTCTGGAATTTGAATTGCCGCAGGTCCTGTATCCCTTAGAAGGTAAAATGGATCCTGCTTCGATGCCGCAGGTGGGCCGCAGTGCTTCCGACGGCACGATGACGCTTCGCCAGGTGGCGGGCGTACTCGCAGTCACCGTTGACAGCCGCGTGCCTATGTCGGCACTTCGCCTCACTTCATTCGGCAATGCGCCGCTCTGGGGCAAGGCCAGGGTTGAGATTGCCGATGACGGTACACCGAAACTTACGATGCAGTCTCCTGACGAGGGCGACGGCCATACCCTTATATTAAATACTACGCGGCAGTCGCAGCCCGATGCTTCGGCAGGGACTGAGATGTTCGTGACCGGTGGCAATTCTTCCGTTACTGAAGGTTTGATTCCCGGTGGCCCGACAGGTATGGTGACATATTATTTCGTGGTGCCCGAAGCCGCGCTTGCGGACGGATTCAACCTTACCCTGCTGGACAATGCTTACGGATTTATGGAGGAGGACTGGCGCTCGGCCAAGATAGTCCGCGCCGAAAGCACTCCGATGGCAGTTTCCTATGTCTGCGCTTCAGATGCGGAAGCCCGTACCGATGTCATCAACAAGGCCTTCTACAAGGATATATTTATGGACAGCGGTATTTCGGTGACATCCAATACTTCGATGCCGGTGGTAGAGCATCTCGGCCTCTCGCTCGAGTATTTCCGTGCAGACGGCAACAATGCCACCACACGCGCAATGCAGACGGCCATTTATGCGGGTTCGATCGGCGATGCCAACGGCCGCATCCTCTATCCTGACGGTGCACCGCGTTACCGGATGGTGTATGTTAACGGCGGCAGCTCGGCGACGCACGGATATACGCTGGAGTCAGAGGGCCGCGAGCGTTACCGCCAGTTCGTTCACAACGGGGGTTCGTATCTTGGCTCCTGTGCAGGTGCTTATCTCGCTACGCAGGGCTATCAGTTGGACTATATCGCCAGCCCGGATTACCTCGGTCTCTGGCCGAGCCACTGCAACCGCCTCTCGACACCTAATTTCTATGTCGAGCACAGTATTCCGGCAGACAGCCCGCTGCTCAAATATTATGATTTCAGCGGACGATTCCATATCGACTCCATCCGCCACCACAACGGCCCGTGCTTCATAGACTGGGCGACAGTTCCGGGAACGGAAGTGCTTTCGATTTTCGATTATCCCGACCGTCCCGATATGCACGGCAATCCTACGGCCATCGCGTATAAGGCGGACAAATGGACCGGCCGCGTCATTCCGTGCGGCTCGCACCCAGAGCAGTCGTGGCATCCGGATAACCTGGGTATGATGATCGGTATGGTGAAATACTGTTTCGACGGAGTCGGAAATGCCAAAGTCAAGGGCAACCTGCGCAACGGACAGGTCCGCCGGATGGTCCGCAATTCGCTGCAGAACGATCCCGACTTCACGGTGATAGGCGATAAGCAGTGCCATCATTTCCTGGTTGCGATACCTTCCACCGCCCGCAATATCCGCTTCCGCCTCGAGGCTCTCTCGGATTTCCATCTGAGCCTGATGCTTGCCAAGGATACGTTCGCATTCACAGAGGATGCGCAGTATCGCTCGAGCGACGGTGGCAGGGTGCAGGAACTGACATTCGACCGCCTCGAACGCGGCCTCTGGTATGTGGGAGTGCAGTGCGAAGACACAGTAACGGTTTCCGATCCTCACGGAACCTATGGCACCGTCTATACCGATACCAACGTGCTCAACGGCGTTCCTTATACAATTTGTGTAACCTGGGATTATTAGGAGGAATGAATATGAAAAAGTTGATTTTTGCTTTCATCTGCGTCCTCCTCTGCCTGGCTTCCTGCCAGGAACAGAACCTGCAGCCGGTCGAGACGAAGCCCGTACTTGCGACCATCGAGAATCTCGGTACCCGTACACAGTTGCAGCCCGAGGATGATATGTATAAGGTAATATGGCTGACAGGCGACCAGATAACCGTTAACGGCGCCGGCGGCAGTTCCGTTTACCGCGTCAGCAACGGCGGTTCGCCAGTGGCTGAACTTGAATTGGTCAGCGGCTCCTCGACCGTGTTCGGCGAGGGCAGCATCGCTTACTATCCCTCTTCGCTTGCTTCCGGATTTATCCCGGCATTCCAGACCTGGGCTGCAGATGCAGTCGTCGAGGTGCCTATGGCTGCTTCCGCAGAATCGTCCGATATGGTATTCCACAATCTGTGCGGAATGATCAGGCTTGATATTTCGACCTCTCTCGAAGGAATCGAGGTGGATCGCATCGTGGTATATGCAGACCAGCCGATGAGCGGCCAGTTTACCATCCTCGATGACCGTGCAGTCCTGACGGAGGGCAACGAAGGTATTCAGTTGCGTTGCGGCAACGTGCCCTTGAGCGGCACTCCGACTTCATTCTACCTCAATGTTCCGGCTGATTCATATACCGGCCTGGTGATTTCCGTATTCGATACCCGCGGACGCGCGCAGGTCATCCGCCTCAAAGAAGGGGCTGTATATACCGTCAACCGCAGCGAGGTATGTCCCATTACGCTTGTCGCAAATGACTTTGAAGAAGTGTCCCTGCAGGGCGCAAAGCTGCGTCCGGGGCAGGATTTCAACCAGATGGTCAAGCGTCTTACCGGAACCCGCCGCACCGTGACGGATGCTGATTCGGTATTGAAGCGGATTGTGTTTGAGACCGGTTCGCGTGTGTCTTCCGGACTCCGTGCCGATTCGTACGATTCGCAGTGGCCTGTCTGGATTAATTACAATGAATCCAAGCATATCATCACCGTTTCCACGCCTGCGGATTATTTCCTGGCCAACAAGATTTCGTCGTTTATGTTCTGCCACCTCGAGTCGCTCGAGGCTATCGAGAACCTTCGCTCGATGCATACGGACGGCGTTATATCTATGAACGGAATGTTCTCCTACTGCGGTTCGCGTTCGGATGCTATGGATATGGACGTGAGTCACTTCAATACATCGTCGGTGACCACTTTCTATCAGATGTTCCAGTACTGCAAATCGCTCAAGAGCATTGATATCACGGGCTGGGATACGTCCAAATGCGTTTCTTTCAATTATATGTTCTATACCTGCAGCAGCCTCTCGACGCTTGACCTGAGCGGTATGTCGCTAGCTTCCGCACCGGATAAGTCCAGTCTGACATATATGTTCGGAAGGATTCCGTACCTGCGCGAGATGTTGCTTGGCCCGGACTTCAAGATGACGCCTTCTGCTACGCCCAGCGCCTTCTTCCTAGCTTCATCAGATGCTGTCGGCGTCAGGACGGCGTCTCTGGCCGACAAATTGGTCATCCGCTGTACTCCGGCCACTGCAAACTGGATGTGCAGGACCAACCTTAGGTGGATCAAGAGCGGCTACAAGATAGGCGCACCGAAGGATGTCGAATTCTATGACAGCACAACCGGCGAACCGATAACGGTCATCTGGGGAGCCGATTAAATAAAAAAAGCAGGAGCCGTCGGGCTCCTGCTTTTTTTGCTCTGTATTTCTACTAGAGTTTCAGGCGAATACCGCCGAGGACGATACCCTGCTCGCCGAAACCTGCTTCTGCAAATACGCAGAACCTGCGGCCGAATTCGAGACCGAGGGGTGATACCTGGAAGTTGAGGAGCCAGGCGCGCTCGCCATCAATATTGGAGGCGAAGGTGGGACCGACAGCAAGCTTGGAGTACATATTGAAGCCATTGGTGCGGAGCCAGTGGAGCTTCATACCCGGCATCAGGGAGAAGTAGCGGCATTCAAAGTTGTCGCCGTTGGGTACGCCGTATTGTGCCGTAGTGTGCTGATAGACACCGCTCAAGCCGAACGAGAAATACTTGCTCGTGCGGAAATAGAGATCTGCCGAGATAGGGCCGACGAACTTTGCTTTCTCTAGCTCCATTCCGGCGTTCTCTGCTTCTGCAGCGAAAATGACTGTAGAGAGAATCTGAGAGTTTGAAAATGCACCGTAAGATACGGAAAGCTCCACTTTGTAATCCTGTGCGCTTGCTCCGAAAGAAACGAGCAAAGCAGCAACTGCGATAAGTAATTTCTTCATATAAAAGGTTTTGAATTTTTTTATTGGCGACAAAGGTATAAAAAACATTTGAATTCATCCCGATTCGTGTTATATTTGTATGATAAGAACCAGATCGATAACCCTACGATTATGAAAATAAAAGAAATTGCCAAACTCCTGGACGGCCGCATCCTCGGCTGCCAGGATAACTTTGAAATGGAATTCCACAAAGCCTTTTCGTCAGATCTGATGAGCGACGTTCTGAAAGTGTCGTTCGACGACACGCTACTCATTACGGGCCTCTGCAACAACCAGACTATGCGTACCGCCGATATGGCCGACGTGTCTGTTGTCATTATCGGTAGGGATAAGAGGGCTGACGAAGAGATGCTTGAGCTTGCAGAGGACAGCGGCATCACCATTATCGAGAGTCCCTACAGTCTGTTTAAAATCAGCGGTATCCTCTTCAGTGTGGGCATTATGCCGCTTTATTGACAAAGTTTATGCATTACAGTTTCGATATAGAAAGAGGCAATTTCACAGACGCAGGCCACGCATCTGCAAGCGTCAAGCGTACGCTCAAGCAGCTTAACGTCGAGCCTGCCAGCATCAAGCGCATCGTCGTCGCGCTCTACGAGGCGGAGATCAATGCCGTCGCGCACGCCTACGGCGGCAAAATTGACGTAGAGATCGACCCCGAGAAAATAGTTATGATAGTGGCGGATGAAGGCCCCGGCATTCCCAACGTTGATTTGGCAATGACCGAAGGCTGGTCCACCGCTTCGCCGAAAGTTCGCGAGATGGGCTTCGGCGCCGGTATGGGTCTTCCCAACATCAAGAAAAATACTGACGAACTCAAGATCGACACCAAGATCGGCGTTGGCACCACGCTGACGATGACTGTCTATCTCAATGCATAGAAAGCAGATGGCTCAAGAGACTTACTTCCACCATTCGCTCAAGATCAACGACTACCTCTGCACGGGCTGCTCGTCCTGTATCCGTGCGTGTCCGACGGCCGCGCTCCGCATTCGCGACGGCAAGGTCATCCTTTCGGACAACAAGTGCGTCGACTGCGGCGAATGTATGCGTACGTGTCCCAGCAGGGCCATCTACGTCAAGCAGGACGATTTTCAGTTGATGGACAACTACAAGTACCGTGTGGCACTTGTCCCGGTCACGTTCATCGCCCAGTTTGAAAACCGTTACAAGACCAAGGAGATTTACTCCTGTCTGCGTGAACTCGGCTTTACGCACATCTACGAGGTTGAGCACGGCACCAAGTTCCTCGCCAAACTCTACCGCAAGTATATGGCTGAGCACCCGGAGATCCGTACTTTCATCTCGCCTTACTGCCCTGCGGTCATCCGCCTGATACAGGTGAGATTCCCCTCGCTAGTGGACAATATAATCCCTCTCAAGTCGCCTCTGGACGTGGCAGCGCGCGTTATCCTGCACGAACTTATGACGGAGGGTGCCCGCCGCGAGAGCATCGGCATATTCTACGTCACGCCCTGCGCGGCCAAGATTGCATCTGTCAAGAGCCCTGTCAGCGGTCAGGACACCTGCATCGCCGGCGTGATCAATATGGACTTCCTCTACAACAAGGTCAAACTCCTGCTCAAGAACGCCAGCAAGGATGCGGTTCCGGTCAACCATTCGCTTACGGGCAAGGATATCCTCTGGCCCGTGACTGGCGGCGAATCGGCACTTTTCAGCGAATCCAGTTTCGCGGTTGACGGACTCTCGAACGTCATCGAATTTCTCGAGAATCTCGAAGACGAGAATATCGACGTGCCCGGCCTGGTCGAAATGCGTATCTGTGACCAGAGCTGTATGGGCGGCCCGCTCACGGTCAACAACCGTTTCGTGGCACGCAACCGTCTCGAGAAGAGGGCGATGCTGGTAGATCGCGTGCTTCGCATCCGCAAGGAAAAACCGACGCTTGAATATCCCGAGTTTACCGAAGACCTTGCAAAGCAGCTGGTCATTCCGGCCATCAAGCCCCGTTCGATGATGAAACTCTCGGACGACTTCTCCACCGCATTCCGTATGGCAGAGGAGATGAAACGGCTCGAAAAGGCCCTGCCCGGCATCAACTGCTCTGCCTGCGGCGCACCTACCTGCGCGGCATTTGCCGAAGACGTGGTACGCGGCGAGGCGGACATAGACGGATGCGTATTCGCAGACATTCGCAATAATCCCCCGGATGCCCTCCGCAAAGTATGGGGAGAAAGATTGGATAATTCAAATACAACAACGAAATGATACTTAAAGACATTATCGAACGTCTCAATCTCAAGTGCCTCAATGAGGCCAATCTGGACGCAGAAATCAAAGGCGCATATTCTTCAGACCTGCTTAGCGACGTGATGGGCAATGCCCGCAGCGGCCAGGTCTGGATTACGATGCAGACACATAAGAACGTTACGGCAATTGCTTCCCTCAAGGATATTCCCGCAGTCATCATCGTCCGCAACGGCGAGCCCGACGCAGATATGCTCGAGCACGCAAAGGAGGAAGATATCTGCATCCTGGTAAGCACCGAGCCTACATTCCAGGTCTGCGGCAAGCTTTACGAGCTGATAAAGTAAGCGTATGCCGAAGTTCCGCGCGGATATGCATATCCATTCCGTGCTCTCACCCTGCGGCGACATAGAGATGAGCCCTTCGGCCATCGTTGCCAAGGCGAAGGAGAAAGGACTGGATATCATAGGGCTGACTGACCACAACAGCACTCTCAATGCGGAGGTAACCCGCCGCCTTGGGGAGCAGTGTGGCCTGCACGTCCTGATGGGCGCCGAGGTGACCACCTCAGAGGAGGTTCACTGCCTCGGTTTTATGCCCGATGCGGAGCGGCTTCACGAGTTCCAGAAATTCCTGGATTCGCGCGTTATATTCTTCGCCAACGACCCGGATAAATTCGGCTATCAGTTCGTCGTGGACGAGGAAGAGAATGTCCTGGACGAGGTTCCGCACCTGCTGATCAACGCGCTCAACCTGTCGATGGAGGAAATGCAGCGCAAGGTATATGAGTTGGGAGGCATATTCATTCCGGCCCACGTGGACCGCAGTACGTTCAGCATCAGCAGCCAGTTGGGATTCGTGCCGGATCACCTGAAATTCCACGCACTCGAGCTGAGTTATTACGCCCACGGCCACGAATTCCTTGAAAAGTGCCCCTGGTTTGCCGATTTCAACTATATCCAGAGTTCAGACGCGCATTTCATCGACGATATAGGCAAGATTTCCAGCGTGCTGGAGATGGAGTCATTCAGTTTTGAAAATTTCAAGAACGCCCTCCGCAAGGGAGAGCCGGTGATATTATAATCCGTTATGAAAACCCTTGACCTGCATATCATAGACATCGTTCACAATTCACTCCGTGCCGGTGCGTCGCGCATCGTCATCGAGATGGAGGACCTCGAGAAGGAGGACCGTCTCTCGATCAAGATTATCGACAACGGCTGCGGAATGCCGCAGGATATGATAGATGCCATCAACGACCATTTCTACAGTTGCCGCAAGGAGCGCAAGATTGGTATGGGCATCGCACTGCTCAAATACCATTCGCAGATATGCAACGGTAATTTCTACCTCAAGTCGAAAGTGGGCGAGGGGACGGAGATTTACGCCTCCTACCAGAGGTCGCATATCGACCTGCAGCCCCGCGGCGACCTGTCCGGCTGCTTCGCCAACTTCATCTGCCAGTATTCGGACCGCGAATTCGTGATTCGCTACATAATGGACGAGGATACGTTCGAACTGACCACTTCCGATGTCAAGGAGGTCTTCGAAGGCATCGAACTCAACAACTACGAGATAATCAAGAGCATCACGGAACTTATTCACGAGAATATCGGTTACTGATATGGCGGCTAAGGCTAAAACTCTCTGGTACTGTACCTCCTGTGGCAATGAGAGTCCCAAATGGATGGGACGTTGCCCTGCCTGCGGCGAATGGAACACTATGGTCGAGGCTCCGGCCGAAAAGGCCGGAAAGCCCTCTGCCGGCCGCACCCGCGGTCTTCTGGCCGTCGAAGCAGCCCGCCCGCAGCGGCTTGACGAGGTATCGGGTGCCGAAGAGTTGCGCTTCAAACTTGGCAGCGGCGAACTGGACCGCATTCTCGGAGGGGGAATGGTCGAAGGTTCGATGGTGCTTATCGGTGGTGAGCCGGGTATCGGCAAATCCACCCTCTCGCTCCAGATTCCGCTGCACTGCGGCGGACTGTCCACACTGTATGTGTCTGGCGAGGAAAGCCTCAAACAGATAAAACTCCGCGCGCAGAGGCTCGGCGGCAATGCCGAAAACTGCCTCGTGCTGAGCGAAACGCTCCTCGAGAATATCATCGAACGTGCCCGCGAGGTCAATCCGAAACTGCTCATAGTCGATTCCATCCAGACCATCTACAGCGAAGCCCTGGAATCCTCGGCAGGAAGTGTTTCGCAGGTGCGCGAATGTGCTGCCGCCCTGCTGCGTTTTGCCAAGGAGACGGCTACGGCAGTAATTCTTATCGGCCATATCACCAAGGACGGTACCATCGCAGGCCCGAAGGTGCTGGAACACATAGTCGATGTGGTGCTTCAGTTCGAAGGCGATACGAAAGGCTCCTACCGCATTCTGCGCAGCATCAAGAACCGCTTCGGTTCGACGGACGAACTGGCGGTGTACGAGATGACTTCCGCAGGGTTGAGGGAGGTTTCCAACCCTTCCGAACTGCTGATTCCGATGCATCAGGACGACCTGAGCGGCGTGGCGATCGGCGCGATGATGGACGGCACCAGGCCGTTCCTGATTGAGTTGCAGGCGCTGGTGAGTACAGCGGCTTACGGTACGCCCCAGCGTTCGGCCACCGGATTTGACGGACGCAGGTTGAATATGCTGCTGGCCGTACTCGAGAAGCGTGCCGGATTCAAGTTGGCCGCAAAGGATGTTTTTCTCAATATCGCCGGCGGCCTGAGGGTGAGCGATCCATCGTGCGACCTGGCCATCGTTGCAGCCATCCTTTCATCCAATTTCGACCTCTACATTTCGCCCAAGACCTGCTTTGCGGCGGAGGTGGGACTTAGCGGCGAGATTCGTCCCGTGCCGCAGGTAGAGCGCCGCATCGCGGAGGCCGAAAAACTCGGATTCACAAAGATTTATGTCTCGTCTTTCAACAAGGACGCGGCACTTGCGCGCAAGAAAAACGGCCACATCGAGATTGTGACCGTTTCAGATATTCCTGCACTCTGCAGGGAATTGTTCCAGTAATATCAGTCGCAGCAGCCGTCGATTTCCTCGGCCTTGTCGCAGGTATCGCACGCATCGACCAGGAACTTGAAAATCTTCAGGGCCGTCTTGTCACCGCCGCCTACAAGGGCTTCGGGGTGGAACTGCACGCCGAGAATGATGCCGCCGCCGTCTTCGAACTGAGCATCAAGCGCGCCGGTGCGTTCGACAGCCTCTACGATGCCGTCAGCCGAACGTGCGATGACGCTGAATCCCTTCGGGACTCGGTTGATGGCCTGATGATGGAATGAATTCACGATATAATCAGTGCCGCCTACAATCTTTGCAAG
>CAMZIP010000045.1 GCA_947307265.1 uncultured Bacteroidales bacterium
TGACGCAGGTAGGCTTTTCGCAACTGTCGCTGACCAACTGGGCGGCCGGCGGTAGCGGTTCGGTTTCGCTCAACACATATCTTGACATTTACGCCAACTACAAGAAAGACAAGATAATCTTCGACAATGAGCTTCAGCTCGGGTACGGTTTTATCCAGTCTTTCGACGACGGCTACAAGAAGAGTGACGACCGTATCATTTTCGACAGCAAGTTCGGCTCCAAGATTACCGAAAAGCTGTATCTTTCGACAGTGCTCGGATTCCGTTCTCAGTTTGCAGACGGTTACGACAAGAATAACGAACTGGTATCCACCTTCTTTGCTCCGGCATATACCACTGCCGGTATCGGTATCGATTACCAGCCTATGACCAATTTCGCCATCAACTTTGCGCCTGTCACGGGCAAGTTGATAATGGTCGCGGATCCGTCGCTGCGTTCTATCTACGGCAATGAAGAAGACCAGTTCACGCGTTTCGAACTCGGTGCCCAGTTGAAACTTGACAACAAACTTGAAGTCAAGGATTTCTCGGTCAAGTCGAGTCTTACGCTGTTCTCCAATTATCTTGACAAACCGCTCAACATCAAGGTCAACTGGGATGTCAACGTGGATGCCAAGATCACCCGCTTCTTCTCCGTTTCGCTGCGTACCAGCCTTGCGTATGACGACAAGATCAAGAGCAAGAAAATCAACGTCATAGGCGAAGACGGCACTCCTACTACAAAGATGGTTCAGGGTATCCAGTTCAAGGAACTCTTCTCCGTCGGATTCTCGTACTTGCTCGGTAGCAAGAAATAACTATGCAAGAGGCCTTTGACAGGAGTCTTGCACGGTTGCTGGAGACTGTCGGATACGACGGTCGAGAGCCCCGTGTGCTTGCTGCTGTCAGCGGTGGCGTGGACTCGATGGTCCTGGCCAATCTGCTGATGCACGCGACTCCGAAGGTCGAAATGCATATCGCACATATGAATTTCTCCCTTCGCGGGGAGGAAAGCGACGCCGACGAACGGTTCGTCAGGGACTGGTGCCTCCGCAATTCCGTACCGTGTCACGTCAGGCACGTAGATGCGGCTGCAGAGGCTTCCAGCAGGGGTATTTCGGTCGAAATGGCGGCACGCGACCTGCGCTACTCGTGGTTCGAGGATCTGCTGGAGAGCGAAGGGTTGGACTGCGTGGCCGTGGCGCACAATCTCAATGACCAGATAGAGACAGTTTTCCTGCATCTGCTTCGCGGCAGCGCGCTTCGCGGAATGGCCGGAATGCCGTCTGTCCGCGGGCGTATCATCCGTCCGCTGCTGGATGTGCCGCGAGCTGATATCGAGGCATTTGCCGCTGCCGAAGGCATTGAATACCGCGTCGATTCGACCAACCGCGAGTCGCTTTTCGCACGTAACCGGCTTCGCAATGAGGTATTTCCGCAATTTGCGGCAATCAATCCGTCCTTCCTTTCGACCGTGGCCGCTTCCCTGCCGCGTTTTGCCGAGGCGCAGGCGATTATCGATGAACTCTCTGCCGGCAAAAAGGCAGAATTATGCCGAGAGGGAGATGGTTTTCTTGCTATAGATGCAACTGCGTTAAAGGCCGATACCCACTGCGGTTATTGGCTGTATGCGATGCTTGAAGGCTATGGTTTCAATTCGTCGCAGGTCGAGGATATTACCCGCGCTCTGGCTTCATCTGAGGCCGGGCACGGACAGCGATTCTTTTCATCTTCCCACATTCTCGTATGGGACCGCAACCTTCTCAAACTGTATCCCGTCAGCGCATTATCTGATTCGGAGCAGCAGGTGAGGATGGAGGTCCGCAAGGTGGGCGAGGGTTTTGACCCACGAAAATTGCCTGCAGGGACTCTCTGCGTCGATGCAGACCTGGTCAAACTGCCGCTGAACTGCCGCCCCTGGCAGGCCGGTGACCGTTTCCGTCCTTTCGGAATGCGTCAGAGCCGCCTGCTGAGCGATTTCTTTACCGACCTTAAATTGGATGCGGTGCAGAAAAGCCGCGTGAGAGTCTTTACCACGCAGGCTGAAGGCGGCGAACAGATCGTCTGTATAGCAGGGCTGCGCATCGACGACCGCTTCAAAGTAACGGAGGCGACGCGCAGCGCGTTATTTATCTCGATAGACTGATTACCTGATCTGGTACAGATAGGGAATGCGTGCGAGGGTTACCGGCTGGTAACTTTCGCGGAGGAAACCGTATGCCTGCTCGAACATCTTCATCGGGTCATACTTGACGGTCTTCTTTGCCTCGATAGCGGCGTTGGCGTGGGCAAACGACTCCATCAGTTTCTCGGCGAAAGTCTTGACCGCTGGATAGGTCTTGATGGAGTAGCGGCCCTTTTCAAGACCTGCCGTAAGCTCTGCGTATGCGATAGCGTCGCACAGACCGCCGATTTCATCTACAAGACCGTTTGCGACAGCGTCAGAGCCGGACCAGATGCGGCCCTGACCGAGTTCGTCAACCTGTTTGCAATCCATATTGCGGCCGGTAGCGACGCGCTCCAGAAAGTCCTCATACACTTTTTCGATGGAAGCGAGGAAATAACCCTGCTCTGCATTGTCGAGAGGACGCATCAGCGAGAGCATATCGCTGTGGCGGTTGGAGTTGACGGCTTCGATGTTGACACCGACCTTCTTGCTGAGGGCCTTGCCGAACGAAGGGATCATCGAGAATACGCCGATGCTGCCGGTGATGGTCATACGGTCCGTAAAGATGTGGTCTGCACCTGCGGAAATCCAGTATCCGCCGCTGGCTGCATAGTCACCGTAACTTGCTATGACGGGCTTGACTTCGCGCAGCAGTGAGATTTCGCGGTTGATCATCTCTGCGGCCATTGCATCTCCGCCGGGAGAATTGACGCGCAGCACGACAGCCTTGATGCTGGAATCGCGACGTATTTCGCGAAGCAGGCCTGCCGTCTTGATACCCGAGATGACACCTTCTTCACCGTCGGCCATAATCTCGCCGTTGGCATAGACCAGGGCGATGGCATCGCGGCCGGTAGAGGGCTTAAGGTTGGCGATATAGTCCTCCATAGTGACCATTTTGAGCTTTTCGGGCTTATCGACTTCAGCAATGCTGCATATATAGTCTTCCAGCTGGTCTTCATACATCAGTTCATCCACGAGGCCCTTGTCGAGCAGGTCGAATGCATCCACGAGTTCGAGGCGGTCCAGCCAGCCGTTGAATTCGGCTTCGGTGAAATCTCTCGAGGCGCAGATATCGTTGCACATAGCCTTCCAGGTGGCATCGATCAGAGTCTTGTTCTGCTCGTAGTTGTCGGGAGTCATTCCGCTCTTGGTAAACTGCTCGCCTGCAGCTTTATAGCGGCCGTGGCGGATCAGTTGTACCTCCACTCCGAGACGGTCGATGAGATCCTTGAAGAAGATGACGCTCGAACTGATGCCGAGAATCTGCGGAGTGCCATAAGCGTGGAATATTACGCGGTCAGCCACCGAATGCATATAGTAGCCGAGATTGTCGTAAGTGTCGCTGCAGGCCACGATGGCTTTGCCGCTCTGGCGGAAACGGAGCAGCGCGGCGCGAATCTCCTCTGCCTGCGAAAGGGTGAGGGAGGGAGTGCCGCAGTGCATATAGATAAACTTGATGGCGGGGTCTTCTGCCGCGGTGTCGATGGCTTTGATGACATCCGCAAGCGCGAGGCTGTTGCCGACCGACATAGCGCCGGTAAGGTCAATTTGGAAACTGTCAGTCGTCTGCTCAGAGACGGGCTGACCCAAATCCAGACGCAGGATGCCATCCTGTGAAGGGATTTGGGGCGTGCTGCCGGACGAAGCCAGCGAACCGATGAGGCCGATTGAGATAAGGAATGCAATCGTCAATGCTGCGAGGCAGCCGAGGCAGGAGCCGATAAGGATTTTCCAGAAAGTTTTCATCTGCTTGAACTGAATAAGTTTCTGCCCAAAGGGCAGGAGTTTGCCACAAAGATAATACTTTTGATTATATTTGTAGGTTAATAAAGAGACTGACTGATGAAAAATATACTGTCTTTGATTTTATTGCTGCTGACTTGCAACGTGTTGCAGGCCGGACCGTTCGTCGGGCACGTGTATTCGCAGACGTCTTCGGGACGCCGCGAGCCGCTGCCTTTCGCTCAGGTCTATCACATCGAGCAGGCAAAACTTATCGAGACTGACGCTGATGGCGTTTTTAGCCTCTTCCTGACCGGCGAAGCGACTCTGGTCGCCACTTATGTCGGTTACACCCGTGACACGGTCCGCGTCCACGAGGGTATCGAATCCGCGGATTTCATCCTTTTCGGAGAAAATGAACTTGACGAATCGGTGGTTGTGGCACGTCAGGCGACGCTTTCGCGTCTCAAACCCGTCCGGACAGAGGTTATCACCTCCGCGGGACTGTGCAAGATGGCCTGCTGCGCACTTGCGGAGAGTTTCGAGAATTCGGCAAGCGTGACAACCGGTTATGCGGATGCGGTCACCGGTGCGCGTCAGATCAAGTTGCTCGGCCTTTCGGGCGTTTATACACAGATGCTCGACGAGAACCGGCCCGTCCTGCGCGGCCTGGCCAATCCGTTCGGCCTCTCGTACATTCCCGGACAGTGGCTGGAGAGCATCCAGATAGCGAAAGGCCCGTCTTCGGTAGTCAACGGATCCGAGGCCATCACCGGCCAGATCAATATGGAGCACCGCAAACCTACGGACGAGACGCCGCTATTCGTCAACGTTTTCGGCAGCACGGATGCGATGTATGAGGCCAACGTGGCTTCGGCATTGCAGCTCAGCCCGAAATGGAGTACGATTGCCCTGGCGCACGTCGGCGGCACGTTCCACAGTACCGATATGAACCACGACGGATTCCGCGACGCGCCGGAGAACCTCCTGCTCAGTTTCGCAAACCGCTGGCTCTATTACCATCCTTCCGGATTCCAACTCCGTTTCGGAGTGCGCTATATCAACGACGACCGCCTCGGCGGACAGATGTCGTTCGACAAGAATACTCCCGTATATGAACAGGAGGCCTGGGGAAGCCGCATCAAGAACCGCGGCATCAACGGTTACGTCAAGGCCGGTATTCCTCTCAACGAGGAAAATACTTCCAACATAGCCATCATTCTGGATTACGACCATCACGAGATGGACAATGTTTCCGGCCGCAGGTATTTCGACGGAAAGCAGGATTCGTGGTTTGCCAACCTTATCTGGCAGGCGGCAGTGGGCGAGCATCACCGCTTCGAGGCCGGACTGACCGGCAGGGGCGACGTTTACGACCAGAGGCTCAGCACCCTGCTGTACGCCAACGTGCAGGATGAGCATCCGCTTGATCTCGGCAGCCGCGAGACTTCGGTTGCAGCCTTCGGCGAATACAACCTGACTCTGGATGACAAACTGACCTTCGTGGGCGGCGTAAATCTCCAGTACAGCAACCTGTACGGCTGGCTTTTCACTCCGCGTTCCAACCTCAAATATTCATTTAACGACAATATAGTCGTAAGGCTCCTTGCAGGCCGCGGATTCCGTCAGGCCAATCTTATCGCCGACAATCTCGGCGTGCTTTCGACCGGCCGTACGTTAACCCTGGACAACGGTCTGAACCTGCTTGAGGATGCGTGGACGTTCGGCGGCAACCTGACGTTCTACCTGCCTTTCGGCGCAGACGAAGACAACGCCTACCTGAGTCTGGATTATTTCCGCAACGAGTTCGGCAACCAACTGATAGCCGACCAGGAGTTGCACGAAGGATTCGTGCACTTCTACAACCTGGATAACGGCGGCCACTCGTTCACCAATACCTGGCAGGCAGACTTTTCGGTCGAGCCGTTCGAGCGCTTTACCGTGCTGACCACGTTCCGCTATACGGATGCACGTGTGACGCTCCGCGGACAGGGACTCGTCGAGCGCCCGATGACCAGCCGTTTCAAAGGCGTGCTCAATCTGCAGTACGCCCTGCCGATGAACAAGTGGGTATTCGATTTCACGGCGCAGCTCAACGGCCCGATGCGTCTCCCTTCATTTGCCGCGGAGGCCTGGGGTATGGAGTATTCGCCGATTTATCCGATGCTGTATCTGCAGGTAACGAAGCGGTTCAGCGGTTTCGACATTTACGTAGGAGGCGAAAACCTCACCAATTATATGCAGCATAACGCAATTCTCGGAGCGGACAATCCTTACTCGGACGAATTCAACGCAAGTTGCGTCTGGGGCCCGCTGATGGGTATCAAGGTATACGCCGGATTGCGTTATACGCTTTGGAAATAGAAAACATAATACTTCTGCAGTATGAAAAAGATATTTGCTGTCATTACTCTTCTGGTTCTGATGCTCGCGGCCGTTCCGATGGATGCCCGCAAGCCGGCCAAGACCAGCGAAGTCACTTTCCTGACCACCATCGATTGCAAGAACTGCGTCCGCAAGGTCGAGGCAAAGCTGCCCTTCGAGAAAGGTGTCAAGGATATGAAGGTCGATCTGCCGAGCAAGACGGTGACACTCAAGTATGATCCTGACAAGACCGACAAGGAAAAACTCGCCGAAGCCATCCGCAAACTCGGTTATGAGGCGGAAGAAGTTGTGCCCGAAGAGAAAAAGTAGCTTATGTATCGAATTTTAAGCAAGAATAATATAGCTCCGGGCATCTGCCGGATGGAAGTCGAGGCTCCGCGCCTGGCTGCATCGGCGCTTCCCGGACAGTTCCTCATAGTTCGCGTACGCGAGCAGGGCGAACGCATCCCGCTGACTATCTGCGACTACAATCGCGAAGCGGGTACGGTCTCCATCTGCACGCAGGCCGTGGGTGCATCCACCCGAATGATTTGCGCACTTGAGGTCGGTGACAGTCTTCAGGACGTCGCAGGGCCGCTCGGAGTGCCCTCGGCATTTACTGCGCTGAGCGACGAAGAGATTCGCGGCCGCCGTTTCCTGTTCATCGCAGGCGGAGTCGGTGCGGCACCTGTCTATCCGCAGGTGAAATACCTGCACGCCCGCGGCGCTGTCGTGGATGTCATCATCGGAGCCAAGAATGCGGATTACGTGATTTTCGAGGATGAAATGAAAGCCGTCTGCGACCGCCTCGAGATTTGCACGGATGATGGTTCGCGTGGTTTCAAGGGGCTTGTGACGGCCTGCGCCCAGGGACTTCTGGATGAAGGCTGCCGCTATGACGAGGCAGTTGCCATCGGCCCGATGATTATGATGAAATTCGTCGCAAAGACTCTTCATCCTTCGCTTATTCCACTGACGGTCAGTCTCAATACGATTATGGTGGACGGTACCGGAATGTGCGGCGCCTGCCGCGTGACGGTGGGTGGCAAGACTCGTTTTGCCTGCGTCGAAGGTCCTGAATTCGACGGTTATCAGGTCGATTATGATGAGGCGATGCGCAGAATGAGCATCTACCGCGAGGCCGAGATAGAGGCCGATCACAAATGCAAAATAGGGAGGGGATAATGGACAGGATGAAGCGTATTCCCGTAAGGGAACAGGACCCCAAAGTGAGGGCGACCAATTTCGAGGAAGTCTGCTACGGATATAATGAGCAGGAGGCTGTTGCAGAGGCTTCCCGCTGTCTCAACTGCAAAAATCCCCGCTGCGTGGGCCATTGCCCAGTGCGGGTTCAGATACCGAGATTTATCGAAAGGGTTAAGGAAGGCGATTTCGCCGGTGCTGCGGCCATTCTGGCTGAAGATACCTCGCTTCCGGCTGTCTGCGGACGTGTCTGTCCGCAGGAGACGCAGTGCGAGGGGCAGTGCATCCTCGGAGTCAAGGGCGAACCTGTCGCCATCGGCAAACTGGAGCGTTTCGTGGCTGACTGGAGCCACGCAAACGGCGGCCCGAAGGTGGAAATCAAGCCTTTCAACGGCCGTCGCGTCGTTGTCGTAGGCAGCGGCCCCGCCGGTCTTACCTGTGCGAGCGACCTGGCGCGAATGGGCTACGGCGTGACCATCTTCGAGATGCTTCACAAGGCCGGCGGCGTGTTGAGCTACGGTATTCCTGAATTCCGTCTGCCCAAGGATCGCGTCGTGGCCCGCGAGATTGATTCGGTCCGCGCCCTCGGCGTTAAAATAGAGACCAATGTCGTCATCGGCCGCACTCTGACCATAGACGACCTGCTTGGCAAGGAAGGCTTTTCGGCAGTTTTCGTAGGCTCCGGAGCCGGTCTGCCGAAGTTTATGGGAATCGAGGGAGAGAATCTCAACGGGGTTTTCTCCGCAAATGAATATCTCACCCGCAGCAACCTGATGGGCGCTTTTGCCCCCGGAAGCGATACGCCTATCTGCCGTGGCCGTCACGTGGCGGTCATCGGCGGCGGTAACGTGGCGATGGATGCCGCCCGTACTGCACTTCGCCTCGGAGCGGAGGTGAGCATCGTTTATCGCCGTACCGAGAAGGAACTTCCGGCGCGTGCCGAAGAGGTGCATCACGCAATAGAGGAGGGCATCACGTTCCGTATGCTGACCAACCCCGTGGCGATCCTGGATGACGGGAAGGGTGCCGTCCGCGCCCTGCGCTGCATCCGGATGGAACTCGGAGAGCCGGACGAGAGCGGTCGCCGCAGTCCGGTCCCTGTTGCAGGAAGTGAATTCGAGATAGAGGCAGATACGGTAATAATGGCTCTGGGAACTTCTCCCAACCCGTTGATTTCGAGTACGACACCCGGACTGGAGACAGACCGTCGCGGCTGCATTACTGCCAGCGAGGAAGGAGCGACCACCCGCGAGGGAGTATTCTCCGGCGGAGATGCCGTCAGCGGTGCGGCAACAGTTATTTTGGCGATGGGCGCCGGCCGCAAGGCAGCCCGCGCGATTGATGAATATTTGAACAAATAGATATGGCACAGAAACCGTCCATTCCCAAGGGCACGAGGGACTTCGGTCCCGTAGAGATGCGAGGCCGCAATTACATTTTCGGCACGGTTCGCAGCGTGTTCGAGCTTTATGGCTATCAGTGTATAGAAACTCCGTCGATCGAGCAGCTTTCGACTCTGCTCGGCAAGTACGGTGAGGAAGGTGATAAATTGCTTTTCAAGGTGCTCAATTCGGGCGATGCCTTTTCAGGTATTGATTTCGGCGCATACGAAGTCGAGACCGAAGAAGGCCGCCGCATCAACAGCAACGCACTCTCGCTCAAGGTATGCGAGAAAGGTCTCCGCTATGACCTGACGGTGCCTTTTGCACGTTTCGTGGTGCAGCACCAGAATGAGATAGCATTCCCGTTCAAGCGCTACCAGATACAGCCGGTATGGCGCGCAGACCGTCCCCAGAAGGGCCGTTACCGCGAATTCTACCAGTGCGACGTGGATGTCATCGGCACCCGTTCGCTGCTCAATGAACTTGAACTGGTGCAGATTGTGGACGAGGTCTTCTCCCGTCTCGGAATCCGCGTATGCGTCAAGATCAACAACCGCAAGATTCTCTCCGGACTGGCAGAGGTCTGCGGTGCGCCGGACAAACTGATTGACATCACGGTGGCTATCGACAAGATCGACAAGATCGGTCTGGATGCCGTCAAGGAAGAACTTCGTGAAAAGGGCCTGGATGAGCACGCTATCGGCGTTATCGAGCCGGTGCTGCTGCTCGAAGGCGATACGGCTTCCAAGATTGCGCGTATGCGCGATGTGCTCTCGGGCTCTGAAGTCGGTCTCCTCGGAGTGGAGGAGGTGAGTACTCTCTTCTCGCTCATCGAAGGCGCAGGCATCCGTTCGCAGGTCGAACTGGATCTTTCGCTGGCCCGCGGCCTCAATTATTATACAGGTGCAATCTTCGAAGTCAAGGCACTCGACTTCGCCATCGGAAGCATCTGCGGCGGTGGCCGATATGACAACCTGACAGGCATTTTCGGCCTGCCGGATATGTCTGGCGTGGGTATTTCATTCGGTGCAGACCGAATCTACGACGTGCTTGCCGGACTCGACCTCTTCCCGAAAGACGTTACCGGCACGGCGGATATTCTCTTTACCAATATGGGTGATGCGGAGGCGGCTTTTGCCGTTCCTCTGGCAGCACAGCTTCGTTCGCGCGGGGTGCGTGTCGAGATTTACCCCGACAAGAGCAAGCTCAAAAAGCATTTTGATTACGCCGACCGCAAGGGCATCCGCTACCTGGCCATCATCGGCGAGGACGAAGTGCGCGAGCGCACCGTCAGTATCAAGAACCTCACCTCCGGCGAGCAGCGCAAACTA
>CAMZIP010000046.1 GCA_947307265.1 uncultured Bacteroidales bacterium
GGCTTGGCATTTAACTACCTGAATTTCACCCAATAGCTAAGAGTGCTACCCCCGCTCAGAAGGGGTAGCACCTTCAGCATCTCGCAGTATATCTACCGGTTAAGTGCCAAGGCAAAAAAACGGTTTTCCAGAATGGTGCACGGGAGGAATCCACGTGGAGCTAGCCGCCCTTAGAGCCCGGTGGAGCGGCAGGTCCCCCGCATTGTCATTCTGAGGTCATCCCCACTCCTTGTCATCCTGAGGTCGCAGGCCGAAGGATCTATCGCCTGTGGAATAGATCTTTCGCTTCGCTCAAGATGACAGAGTGGCTTCGCTCAGGATGACAGGGAAAGTAGCCGGCTGCGCGTAGCCTGGTGGAGCCGAGATAGTTATGCTATTTGCAAAGCCGAAGGGCGTGCAAAAGTATAACTTCGAGGCGCGCGGGCGTAGCCGGCGGGGCAAGATGCCATTTATGGGAGGGAGGGGTAAAGAAAAAGCAGATCCGGGGGATCTGCTTCCTGAGCCACTCATCAGGCTCGAACTGACGACCTGCGCATTACGAATGCGCCGCTCTACCGACTGAGCTAAAGTGGCGGATAGGGCTGCAAATATACAACCTTCCTTTGAATTTCAAAAATAAATTTGCCCTACTGGCTTAAAATGAGACCGTCAGACCGCCGCCGAAATTGCTGCCCGGCTCCACGTAACCCGGAACATACTGATTGGCGTGATTCAGGATATTCCCGACCTTCGCGTAAACGGTAAAATGCTTATTGATCAGGAAATTGACATTCGCGCTAAGATCATAGATAGCAGGGATGGGCAGCGAAGACACCTCGATACTGCTGCGATAGGTGAAATCCAATGCAGCCGTGATACGGTTGCGGAACGAGAAACGCACATACGCACCGGCAGTCATCTGCGGGAGTTCGGTCAGAGGCTTGCCGTCTTGGGAATAATAAATATGATAACGCCATTCACCGCCGACGCTCACGCTCTGCGTCTTCCAGAGCGCCTCAGCACCGAAGGTAAGCCTGTTATAATCGCGATAATCCGGCTTCAGGCGCCAGGTCTCGCGGACAGAAGTACGGTCCAGAAGGAATACCGGGCTGTCACGATAGAGCACGTACGAAGCCGAAGCATTGAGCGCTATGCGGCGGAAAAGCATCGATTCCAGATCAAGCGTCGCATCTACAGGCCTGTAGCCGAAATGCAACTGCGTATCCGGAGTCAGGACCGGCACCTGGCGGAGCAACGTCGAGAAGACATTGATATCGTTGCCGCCCCCTACCCTTGCGTGCGCCCAGAAAATCTTGGGCACAATCATCGCACGGACATCCACATCCGGGAAGAAAGAACTCTGCGGCGACAGGTCGTTGCCGTCAATCGACTCCGTACGAGTGCGGTCTTCCATATCCGTACCGTAACGGTTGGCTATCTTGATACCGAACTTACCGTTGAGCCACTTGTTGGAATACTCGTAAATCGGCGAGAACTCGACCAGGCCCACGGTATAATGCCGCAGACTGTCGAACGACGCATAAGTCAGATTCATATCGATATACACGCGGTGAATCTCGAACGTCGTGCCGACAAAACCGTGGATCGTGGTATAATTCTCACTCATCGCAAGGGAATCTGTATCGTGTGAATTGTACCTGGCCCCGGTACGGCGATATTCTGCGGTAAAATCGTAATAAATGCTGTTCTCTTTCTGATCCGCAGAACGGATATTCGCGTGCAGGTTAAACCTGTCATTGCCATAATTATGCGCGTACGCATCAGCCGATTCATTGCGGAAGCGGTACTGGCTCATTCCGTAACCGGCATCGAACTGAAACTCACCGCTGTCCCAAGCATACTTGAAATCCCCGCGGAAATCCGTATTGCCGCGGACCTGGCGCAAATCCCATTCGCCGAAGGCGGCTTGAGACGTACCGATATAAGAGTCGTGCAAAGCCGAAAGACCGAAATGCAGGCCGTTGCGGAAAACCTTCTGCAGACGGACCTCTGCCGAAGGCATAATGGGCACCTGCATTCCCACGCGGGCATACAGGAACGGAAACTCTTCGGGAGCCATCGGTTTGATCTGCAACGCCTCATAAGGCGTAAAATCGTACAGGTCACGAATCGGACGCTGGAAAATCACGTAATCGGTACTGCGCTCGAAGCGGTCGAGCGTATCCGAAACGGTTGCCGGCAAAGCGGGCTTCACGATATTGCCGAGGCGGGCCTCATACTGCCTGGTCACCTCAACGGTAGGATCAATCGCCTGCGCGTGAAGCTGAACTCCAAGCAGGACACCCAATACAACTAATGCAACTGTATTTCTCATCTCGACAACCTCCTATTTTGAAGACTCAAGGCGGCTCAGCCTCAGTTTAACCTGACCCGCAATCTCGTCCTTGACTTCAGGCTTATAGCCTTCGAGAATACTCTCGAAAGTAGCCTTAGCCTGCTCCTTATTACCCTGGGCGACAAACGAATCACCCAGCACGATATACGACTTGGCCAGCCAGTACTGGCGGATCACCGTGCTCTCCGAAAGAGCATAAACCCGGGTGGCCACATCCTGATATTTACCGCAATTGTAAGAATCGCTGATCAGCAGGTATGCGCACTCTGCACCGTATTCGTCCGAGACATCGCCCGAAATCTCCCTCAGGATCGGCAGGGCAGCCTCGCGTTCGCCGTTCATCAGCAGGCACTTGGCCTCGACATAGCGCATCGGCCGCAAATCCGCCGCCTTCAGGAACGGAAGCGAAGCGCAGCGGCGGGAAGCGGCAATCGCCTCGTCATAACGCTTATCCGCATACAGGGCATTGGTAAGCCCCATACACGCACGGATGCAGTATTCATCGTTCGGAGAACCGGTCTCCATACCGTATGCATCCGCCGCAATCTTGTAACGGCCAAGTTTCATTGCCAGATCGGCATATTCCAAAGCAGCCAGGGTTGCCGTTTCAGCCGAAGCAGAAGCATCCTCATAAACTGCCTTATAATTGTCAAGCGCATTCTCCCTGCGGCCCACAGCCTCCATCGACTCGGCCATATGCAGCCGGGCCTCGGGACGGTATGAACTGGAAGGATATGCTGCGATAAATCTCTGGAATGCGCCCACGGCCGATGAATACTGGCCGCCGTGATACAGCCGCATCGCGCCCTTGTAGAGCATTTCCTCCTTCTCGGCATCGCTGCGTGCAGCCGTCAGGCCCGCCTGGTCGAGATAAGCGAGGAAGACCTCGGGCTGATTGCGCTGGCGATAAATGCTCTCCAGGCCGGAAAGTGCATCGCCGGCCTCACGCGAACTGGGCTGTTCTTCGATAATCTGCTTGTAATATGCGATGGCCTGGTCGCCCTTGCCTTCGTTGGCCGAAATCATCGCCAACTGAAGCAGCGAACGCAGGTAGAAAGTACCTTCTTTCTTTTGCGCGAGGCTCAGGAAAATCTCTTCCGCCTCACTGTTGCGGCCTGCCTGCATATATGCGCGGCCGAGGGCGAAATAAGCCCTGTAGTATATCTCCGAATCGCTTTCCTTGCTCACGACATCCTGCAGCAGTGCGATATGCTTCGCCTCCTCTCCTGCAAGGCCGTAAGCCACGGCAGCCTGATAACCGGGATAAAGCTCCTCCGGACGCATCCGCCACGCCATCTCGTATTCTGCGGCAGCGGCAGTATAATTATTCTCAAGGAAATAAGTATCAGCCATCCTGACGCGGGCGTCAAATCCGAAATACAGGTCGTCATCGAGTGCGAGGTACTGGCCGAAATACTGACGTGCCTCTTCGAACTGTCCGAGATTGAAACAGCAATACGCCATATTGTAAAGCGTAGAGGAATACTCGTCGGTGCGGTTGAAACCGGGCCTCGAAAGCAGCGACTTGAAAGCGTAGAAGGCATCCGAATAATTCTCTGCGCGGTAATCGCACTCTGCCCTCCAGTACATCAGGACGCCGGTAAGAGCCTCATTGTCCGAAGGCTGGTCCAGCGCGAGGTCGAGAACGTCCGAAGCCGAACGGTACGAGCCGTCCGCAATCAGCACGAGCGCGCGGTAGAGAGCCGCCTTGCGGAGATTGTTGTAATCCTCGGCCGTAGGCTTGGAAATGCGCTGCAGCGCCTCTATCGCCTGTCCGTAATCCTTGTCGAGGATGAATGCAGCCGCGATATAGCGGTTGATTTCGTCGTCCCTGCCGCCGTCAGGATAGTCCTTCATATACTGGCGGAACGGTGCTATATCGCCGTTAACGTCGAACGAAAGCTTGGCATAATTGAAAAACGCATCCTCCGAAATGACCGGATCGAAGCCCAGTTCCGAAGCGGAACGGAAAGAACCGATCGCTGCAATTTTATTGCCGGAAAGAAGTTGGGAATCACCGATATAATAGAATGCGTTCTGAGCGAGGGTGTCGCGGATTCGAGTCACATAACTGAACTCTGCAACGGCATCGTCCCACGCCTGAAGATTGTAGGCAATGATACCCGAGAGGTAGTGGTCCTTGCGGGTAACCTCCGTACCGCTGCCCTTGTACATCTCCATATATTTTTTGGCGCTGGTTGCGTCGCCCACTCCGTAATAGGACTCCGAAATCATTCGGAGCAAATTGCTCTGCAGGTCCGCCTCCATCGCGTCCACGAGGGCGGGACCGTTGGCCGTTACAAACGCATAATCCTTCAGCATAAACTTGCATTCCACCTGATAATACTGCGACATCAGGCGGAAACGCGAATCTTCGGCCGACTGCAGGAACTGCGAATATGCCCGCTCGAAGTTCTTCTGGAGATAATTGACGTATCCCAGATAATAGATGGACGGATACTTGTAGATGCTGTGCCGTTCGCCCGCGAGTCTCTCGAATCCGGCAGCAGACTCGCCGTAGCGGGTGGCCTTCATCTGGCAGAAAGACTTCTTGAAAATGAATTCCTTGCGCCAGGCGCGGTACAGTTCTTTTGCGGTGAGACAGTCATAAATGGCCAGCGCCTCGTCATAAGCGCCCTGGTCGAAATATCTGGTTGCCAGCGTAAAACGCACCATCGGCAGTTCGGGAGCCGTAGGATAATGCTCCGCAAAATCCTTGACGTGCCCCTTGACGTTGGGGCGGTCAAGCGCGATGGCGCAGAGAATGCGGTAGGCCTCAATTTCGCTGCGGCGGAGTGAAGATTCGGCATCGGCGCTGGCGGCAAGTGCCTCGAAGGCCTGCTCTGCCGCATAATAAGCACCGCCCTGATACAGTTTTCGCGCGGTATCCATACGCTCGGCATAGGTCCGTTCGACCTGCGCCGGAAGCGCTGCGCACGTCACCAGAAGCAGTGCGGCGGCTGCGATACATCTGCAGATAATATATTTTGCTGTCTTCATCATTCGATTAGTCCAATCTATTATACAAATATAGCCATTTTTTATGTAAGTTTGTATGTTCGTAACCAAACATTATGCGCACCGACCCAAACGCCCCTATCCTCGAGTTTGAAGACGCCGATATCTCCAACGGCGAAGTCGTCATCATCGGAGGCCTCAACCTCAAGATGCGCGAGGGCGAATTCGTGTACCTGACCGGCAAGGTCGGCAGCGGCAAAACGTCCATCATCCGCACCATTACAGGTGAAAATCCGGTCATCGCCCGCAAGGCGCGCGTGCTCGGTTACGATCTGCTCAGGCTCAAACGCAGGCAAATACCGTACCTTCGCCGCGAGATCGGCGTGGTATTCCAGGATTTCCAGCTGCTGCAGGACCGCTGCATCGAGGACAATCTGATGTTCGTGCTCAAGGCTACCGACTGGAATGACCGGGGCGAACGCAACGCCCGCATCCGCCAGGTGCTTGAGGCTGTCGATCTGGAGCATAAGGCGCACAAGATGCCTCACCAGTTGTCCGGAGGCGAGCAGCAGCGCATAGTCATAGCCCGCGCACTGCTCAACGAACCCCGCCTGATTCTCGCGGACGAGCCCACCGGCAATCTCGACAACCAGACCGCGCGGGAGATTATGGAACTCCTGCGACGCATCAACCGGAGCCGCGGCACCGCAGTGCTGATGGTCACGCACAATACCAGCCTGCCCGAGGAATATCCCGGCAGGGTTTTCCACTGCGATAAAAACGAATGCACGGAGATTCCTTCTCCTTATTCCACGATGCAATGAAGGCAAGACTGAAGAAGAAATATGCAGATGTTACGGCCTGGTTCGAGGAGAATGTCCCGGTGGCCGAAAGCGAACTGAACTTCGACAGTCCGTTCCAGCTCATAGTGGCTGTGATCCTCTCGGCGCAGTGCACCGACAAGCGCGTCAATATGGTCACTCCGGCGCTTCTGGACCGATTCCCGACGCCCGAGGCAATGGCCGCCGCTTCACCGGAAGAGATTTACCCGTATATCAAGTCGGTCTCCTACCCCAACAGCAAGGCGGCTCACCTGCACGGTATGGCCCAGAGGCTCGTGGATGTTTACGGCGGACAGGTTCCGGATTCCATCGAGGAACTCCAGACGCTTCCCGGCGTAGGCCGCAAGACGGCAAATGTAGTTGCATCGATTGTTTACGACCAGCCTGTCATAGCCGTTGACACGCACGTTTTCCGCGTAGCGCGGCGAACCGGACTGTCCGACGGCGAAACGCCGCTGGCGGTCGAGAAGCAGCTGACCGAAGGATTTGCAGCACCGCTGCGGCCAAAGGCACATCACTGGCTGATCCTGCACGGCCGCTATGTCTGCACCGCCCGCGCCCCGCACTGCGACGGCTGCGGCATCGCGCCCTGGTGCGACTTCCACATCAACGAAACAAAGAAATCAACCATTAAAACCAAATAACTATGTCACTGACAGTTTTGATCATCGCTCTCATCGTCCTTATCGTTCTCTGGGCTATCAGCCTCCAGCGCAGGATGGTACGTCTCGAAGAACTTTGCCGCAACGCAATGAGCCAGATCGGAGTCCAGCAGAACAGCCGCTGGGATGCACTCAAGGCACTTGCAGAACTTACCAAGAGTTATTCCGAGCACGAGTACAAGGCCCTGACCGACATCATCGCACAGCGCAAGAACATCGGCCCGACCAGCACCCCCGAGCAGGTTAAGGAGCAGGAAAAGATTATGAGCAATGCGATGGCAGTAGTCAACGCAGTTTCGGAGCAGTATCCCGACCTGAAGGCCAACACGATGTACATCAAGACGATGGACAGCGTCAACGAGTATGAGAATCAGGTCCGTATGAGCCGTATGGTGTACAATGACGCAGTTACGCGCTACAACCAGCCGCTCCGTCAGTTGCCCAACTCGCTCATAGTCCCGCTGTTCGGCTTCAAGGAGAAAGAGTACCTCGAGACTCCCGCCGAGAAGACCGATATGCCGTCGATGAAAATCTAATACGACGAATATGAGGCTTACCGGTGCACTTCTGATTTGTGCGCTGATTCTCGCATTCACCTCCTGCCGTCCCGGCCGCAACGCTGTCGGGCAGCAGGAGGTTGCCGTTTCTACGGCTGCGGGCGGCGGAGAAGAGATACCCGATGCAGAGCAGGGCTTTACTTCACAGCCCATTCCCGATGATGTCTGGCAGCGTATGCAGGGCCTCTCGTGGAAGGACAATGACGATATTTCCCGCGAAGACCTGCGCTACTTGCGTATGCTCCACAAGGATGCGGAAGGCCGTGTCCATAACGGTGAAATGGTCTGCAACAAGGCCATCGCCGAGGATCTGCTCGAGATATTCAAGGCGCTTTACGAAGCCTCCTACCCCATTGAACGGATGGTCCTGCCGGATGAATACGGTGCCGAGGACGAAGTGCAGATGAGGGCCAACAATACCTCCTGCTTCCTCTACCGCCGGATTTCAGGCAGTGCCAAACTGTCCCGCCACGCCCTTGGAATGGCGGTGGATATCAACCCGCTCTACAATCCGTACGTCAAGCAGCGCAAGGACGGGACGCTATTCATCCAGCCGGAAACAGCCGCTCCCTACTGCGACCGGAGCGCCGAGTTCCCCTACAAAATAGTCGAAGGCGACCTTGCCTGCCGACTTTTTGCCGCTCACGGCTTTGAATGGGGCGGTGCCTGGACAAGTCTTAAAGATTATCAGCATTTCGAGAGATAATGTGGTTTAAACTCCTGATTACCCTGCTATTCGCCATCACAAGCATTGGGGCCCTCATCGTCATTATTACTGACGACGGAGATTCCGGGCGCAAGATGGCCTGGCTCCTGGCAATAGTTATGCTGCCGGTCGTGGGCCTGGTCCTCTACATCCTGCTCGGAGTCAACTGGCGAATTCATCCGTTCTTCAGGAAGCACCACAAACAGTTTACCGACCTGTTCGAAAGGCAGAGCGACGAAAGGACGCGGCGCCTGCTGTTCGAAGAGGCGCAGTTCGATTCGATCCGGGAGGAATTCAAGCCGCTTGCCCGGTTGCTCGCCGACTGCAAACTTTCTCCGCAGGACAGCACTGATTTCGAGATCATTACCAAAGGCAGCCGGAAGTTCGAACTGCTGATGCAGGATCTTCGCGAGGCGAAGGAATCCATCCACATCGAATATTTCCGCTTCGGTGCGGACAAGGGCGGACGCGAGATTCGCGAACTGATAATGCAGAAGGCCCGCGAAGGCGTTAAAGTCCGTTACATTCACGAAAATTTCGCCAACATCCCCATTCCGGCAAGTTACTATGACCAGATGGTCCGCAGCGGCGTGGAGATGGTGCGTTTTACAAGCCCGAAGCAGAATATCCTTACTCTTATAACCAAGCTCAACTACCGCAACCACAGAAAGGTAGTGGTCATTGACGGACGTATCGGCTATACGGGCGGTATGAACATCAATGACAATTATTTCCACGAATGGCGCGACACGCATATGCGCATTACCGGCAAGGCCGTGGCGAGCCTCCAGTATATCTTTATGGATTCGTGGATTACCGCCGGCGGCAAACTGGACAGGCCCTTAACGGATTATTTCCCCGCCTGCGCGGATTTGCCGTGGCCGGGAGAAGGCCCGGAGGGACCGAAAATCCAGAGGGGCAAGATCCTGCAGATTGTCCCGGACGAACCGGAGGCACGCATTCCGCTGATTCAGATGAGTTACGAATGGGCGTTGCACAATACCCGCCGCTACATTTATATGCAAACCCCGTATCTTGCACCACCTACATCAGTGCTCAACGCGCTGAAAGCGGCTGCGGCAAGCGGTGCGGACGTGCGGATTATGCTTCCGCTGAACGTGGATTCGAAGATTATGCGTTCCTGCAACTGCGGTTATTATAAGGAATGCCTGGAGGCAGGCATCAGGCTGTTCGAACGTCAGGGCGAATTCATCCACAGCAAGACGTTCGTTATGGATGATTATCTCTCCTGCATCGGCACGGCGAATATGGACTTCCGCAGTTTCGCAATCGATTACGAAGACAACGTATATATATATGATGAAGAAACCGCGCGGCAGTGCGTCGGAATATTCGAGCAAGACCTTGAAAAGAGCCGCGAGATAACCCTCGAAGAGGTGCAGCAATGGCCCTGGTACCGCAAGTTCTACCAGAAATTCATACGCCTTTTCGCACCGCTCCTATAACCGAACTGATTTTTGATTATATTTGATGATTGCGCCGAAAGCCGGCACAGCGCTATATAGAACTGAAACATAACGTTTTAACCCATGTATAAAATCACATCCCATCCGATTCTCGAGATTCCCGAAGAAAATCTCGTAGAATTTGAGTTTGAAGGCAAAAAGGTCCGCGGCCAGAAAGGTCAGACCATCGCCGCAGCCCTGCACCAGGCAGGTTTTCCAGTACACCATCACAGTCTGAAAGACCGCAACCGTTCGATGGAGTGCGGTATCGGCAAGTGCGGTGCCTGCGAAATGATTGTTGACGGACATATCCGCCGTATCTGCATAACCAAAGTTGACGGTGTCAAGAGCGTCTGCCGCACCGGTGTCGAGAGCTTCGGCACAGTGGCGACCGACACCCCGAAGGAAGAGCCCAAGCGCATCTTCAAGACGACCGTGGCCATCATC
>CAMZIP010000047.1 GCA_947307265.1 uncultured Bacteroidales bacterium
CTTCGCTCAAGATGACAGAGTGGCTTCGCTCAGGATGACAGGGAAAGTAGCCGGCGTCGATACTATGGCAATAGATAATCCGAGACACTTTTGAGGCCGGTGAGATTGTAGTACCGGCTGATGATGCCCTTGAGGATGACCTTGCGGCCAAGATTCCCCGGATTGTCAACCAGATTGAGCGCACTCCGGACAGCCGCCTTGTTCAGCTCCACCGAAAAACAATCCTCCCGGTTCCGTGTGGAAGGTGAAGCCGCAATGGCGATATTGGTATTCTTGCTGAATGGCCCGTCGAAAGAAATTGCGCTTGAAGACAAATCGCCGCCTACGATGTAGCCCCATACCCAGGCAGTATCTCCCTCGTGATTTCTGGCTGAACTGACCGACCAGGCAGTCGAAGAAGCAAGCCCGTCTTCTCCTGCATAAGAATTACCGAGAGTAATATCCTCGCAGATGCGGAATGCGTTGGTATCAAGCGTCATAGAGATGCCCGATTGGGAATGGTCCGAAGAGGCGTTGAGGCGCAGAGAATGGATTTCTCCGGACGATATCCGGCGGCTGAACAGCAGTGTGTCCGAGCCGGAACCGGCACGCCAGGATACGGTCACGTCACCGGGCTGGAAATACCCTGTCCGGGATTCGTTCGGGCCGAATTCCAAAGTGCCTGCATCCTGTTTGACGACGAGTTTCCCGGACGGATAACGTTTGATAAAAGACTCGTTACGGATGAAACTGATACCGGCATTTCGAAGATGGCAGGCGAGCCTGATGTCGGCACGTTCACCGTCCGCAACGACCACGATCTGCGAATCTCCGTACTGCGGCGTTTCGAATGCGGGAGTGTTGAACTCCGCAGACTCTGCGCAAACCTCATAACTGCCTGCACGCACGGTGAAAGACTTCGGTTTATCACCATATCTACCGTCATAAACAGTCTCGCCGTTTACATTGCAGATCTTGAGGTGAAAATTGTTGGTGTCGGCCGTTGGGTTCGACTTGGTTACAACCGCCCGAAGCGGTGCTGCAAAACTCAAACTGATCGTCGCGTCGCGCTGCAAACTGTCTGAGCTGCAGGCTGAAAGGATGAGGGTCGCGAACATCGTCCCCACCATCCAAAATCTCGTTTTCTTCATAATGCGTTCCTCATTTTTTTGATTTGACGCCGCAAGATAATGCCGCCGTCGCGGAATGATATCGACCCGTAAGGGCATTTCGTCACAAATGTCGAAATACAAAAACGCCAAAGAATTATTATATTTGCAAGTTATCAATTTAAACGTGTATAAACATTTAAAAACGAATAAATAAGATGCTGACACTCAAGTTATTGCGTGAAAATCCGGAATTTGTGGTCGAACGCCTGGCCGTCAAACACTTCGATGCGGCCCAGATTGTGAGCGATATTCTCGAGATTGACAAGACCCGCCGCGCCCTTCAGGGCGAACTGGATGCGTGCCTCTCACTTCAGAAAGTGAAGGCGAGTGAGATTGGTTGCCTGATGAAGTCCGGCAAGAAGCAGGAGGCCGAAGAGGCCAAGACTGCCGTCGCCGAGTTGAAGAACCGATCCCGCGAACTTGAGGACAAGATGAACGAATGCCAGCAGAAGCAGGATTCACTGCTCGTGCTGCTGCCCAATATTCCCTGCGCACAGGTTCCCGAAGGCCTTACGGCCGAGGACAACGTGGTGGTCAAACTCGACCAGACCACGATGCCCGCTCTCGGCGAAAACGCCCTGCCGCACTGGGAGATCGTAAAGAATCTTGACATCATCGATTTCGACCTCGGTGTAAAACTCACCGGCGCGGGATTCCCTGTCTATAAGGGCAAGGGTGCGCGCCTCCAGAGGGCTCTGGTAGCATTCTTCCTCGACCGCAACACCGCAGCCGGTTATATGGAAGTCCAGCCGCCGTATATGGTCAACGAGGCTTCCGGTTTCGGTACCGGCCAGCTTCCCGACAAGGAGGGTCAGATGTACCAGGTTCCGCTCGACGGTTTCTATATGGTTCCGACGGCGGAGGTGCCTGTCACCAATATTTTCCGCGACGTTATTCTCCGTCAGGAGGATTTCCCTCTTGGCCTGACCGCATATACGCCGTGCTGGCGCCGCGAGGCAGGTTCCTACGGCAAGGATGTCCGCGGTCTGAACCGTCTCCACCAGTTCGACAAGGTCGAAATCGTCCGCGTCGAGTTGCCTGAGCACTCTTACGAGGCACTGGACGGAATGGTTGCGCACGTCGAGTCGATTGTCCGCGACCTGAAACTGCCTTACCGCATCCTGCGTCTCTGCGGCGGTGATATGAGTTTCACTTCGGCAATCACCTACGACTTCGAGGTATTCTCGGCAGCTCAGAAGCGCTGGCTGGAAGTCAGTTCGGTCTCCAATTTCGAGTCCTTCCAGGCAAACCGCCTGCACCTGCGTTACCGCGACGAGTCCGGCAAGATGCAGCTCGCCCATACGCTCAACGGCAGTTCGCTGGCACTTCCGCGTATCCTGGCTGCAATCATCGAGAACAACCAGACTCCGGACGGCAAGATTATCATCCCCGAGGTGCTTCGCCCCTACACCGGATTCGACTGCATCGGTTAACAGATGGCCGAAAAGACCTCTTCGCAGCGTGTCATAATGGGCATCGATCCGGGAACCAATCTTCTCGGATACGGTATTCTCCTCGTTGACGGACGCCGCGTTCACTATGTCGATATGGGCGTGGTGGATATGCGCAAGATGAAGGATCCGTTCGCCAAGATAGGACGCATCTATGAAGAGGTGGGGGCGCTGATGGACCGTTACAACCCTGACGACATTGCGGTAGAGTCACCGTTTTACGGTATCAATCCGCAGGTCCTGCTGAAACTCGGACGGGCTCAGGGCGCCGCGATCGGAGCTGCCGTCTCCCGCGGCCTTCCGGTCTTTGAATACGCGCCGCGCAAGGCGAAAATGTCCATTACAGGTGTCGGAAACGCATCCAAAGAGCAGGTGATGGTGATGCTCGGCAAAATCCTGAAAATCGAGATGGACAACAAATATCTCGATGCTTCGGACGCGCTGGCCATCGCATATTGCCACTATAACCAACTTACGAATCCGCTTGCGGACACCTCGGCCTCTTCCAGTTGGGAGAAGTTCGTCGCTGCCCATCCGGACAAAGTGAAATAATTGAATAAAAACGCGCGTGCGCGTTAAACTTTCGACAGACACGGCAGTCTAACGGAAGATAAAGAAACTGATTATCAGAAGAACTATGATACGTTTTGCCCGTAAGGCAATTGCAGCCTTAATCGCGATCATCCTGCTTCCGCTCGTTGCGGCTGCGCAGGGCGGAGCACCTACATTCAGCATCAAATTGCAACTTATAGATGCGTCCAACGGCGCTCCGGTCGAATTTGCGACGGTATCCGTTTCCCGCCCGAAGGCGGAGACTCCGCTCAAATATTCGCAGACTGATGACCAGGGCCGCGCTACAATCAGCGGCATTCCCGCAGGTATCTACGAAGTTCGCGGCATTCTGCTCGGATACGAGGATTACACTGCGGTGGTAGAGGTCAAAGACAATGTCGATCTCGGTGTGCTCAAGATGCAGGTGCAGGTCAATTTCATCGAAGGTGCGACTATTTCCGATGTGGGCAATCCTATCGTAGTAAAGAAAGATACCATCGAGCATAACGTGGCGCTGCTCAAGTCGTCAGATACCGACGTGCTCGAAGACCTTCTCAAGCGTCTTCCGGGTGTCGAAATCGGTTCCGACGGTTCGGTCACGGCCAACGGCAAAACGGTCTCCAAAGTCTTTATCGACGGTAAATCGTTCTTCCTCGATGATCCCCAGTTGGCTACCAAGAACCTTCCGGCGAAGATCGTCAACAAGGTCCGCGTGGTCGAGAAGAAGTCCGAACAGGCAGAATTCACAGGCATTGACGACGGTAACGAGGAGACGGTTCTCGACCTGAGCATCAAACCCGGTATGATGAACGGCTGGATGGGTAACCTGACCGGCGGAGCAGGCCGCGACCTGCGTACCGGCAAGGATCTGGACGGCAATCCGCTTGAAAACGACTGGCGTTTCCAGGGCGGCGGTATGCTGGCCCGTTTTACCGAAGGTGACCAGATCGTCGCGCTGCTCAACGCCAACAACACCAATAACCGCGGTTTCAACGATATTACCGGCAATGCGATGGGCGGAATGCGAGGCGGCGGAATGCGAGGCGGCAACAACGGTATCTCGACTTCCTATATGGCCGGTCTCAACGGCACGAAGAGTTTCGAAAACAAGTCCGAACTCACAGGTAACTACCTCTTCAACGCCAACCTGCGCGACGTGATTGAGAAGTCCTATACCGCATATAAGAATACCCCTCTGACGATCCAGGAGGATTCGCGCAACCTCACTAATACTTACGGTCACCGTTTCGGCGGCCGCGCAGACTGGAAGATCAGCAAGAATACGTCGATACTTTTTATGCCATACTTCAACTATGGCTGGGGCGATTTCTCCGAAAATACGGTTTCGCGTACGGATAACAGTTCTACCGGTGCGAAGGTCAACAGCGGCGAGGCTCTCTCGACCGGTGACAACCTCAATAAGAACGCGGGCGGCCGTCTGCTCTGGCGCCAGAGAATCGGCACCACCCCGGGCCGCACGGTTTCGGTGATGTTCAATTATAACCTCTCCAGTACGACTCTGGACGGTCTCAACCAGTCCACGACGCGCTATTACGAGGAAGGCTTCGCCAATGATTCGACAGTAGTTGACCAGCAGTATCACAGGCTTTCCAATTCGACCGAACTCGGTGCGCGCGTATCTTATACCGAGCCCCTGGGCCACAACTTCTTCGCCGAGGCGATGTACCAGTATAATTATGGCAACAGCCGTTCGGAACGCAATACCTATGACCGCGACGCCGCAGGCGAATACACCGTCCTGGACGAGGTTTACTCCAACACTATGGAGACGACCAATTACAGGCAGCGTGCCGGCCTGAGCATCAAGAAGCAGGAGGAGAAGTACGATATCACCATCGGTGCGCAGTATCATCCGACTCGTACGGTCAATTTCACTCACGCAAACGGCAAGGATTACACCTACGACCATACGGTGCACAACTGGGCGCCTAACGCACGCCTGGATCTCAATTTCAGCGATTACAAGACGCTGAGAATCAATTATCGCGGTAATACCACGCAGCCTACGATGACGCAGTTGCAGCCCGTTCCGGACAATTCCAACCCGCAGCGAGTCACGCTCGGTAACCCCGATCTGACGCCGTCGTTCTCACACAATGTGCGTACGGAATACAACTACACGAATATGAATACGTTTGCCTCGCTCGCCGTGTTCGGCAACTTCTCATATTCGACCAACAATATCGTGAATGCGAGCTGGAACGACTCGAAGGGTATCCGTTATACCGTCCCGATGAATAACGCGGACGGCGCGCTCAACGGCAATATCTTTATGATGTTCAATACTCCGATTGCGAAGAGCAACTTCTCGATATCTTCGTTCACCCGCGTCAATGCATCGCGCCAGACCAATTATACCGGTCTTGAGAGCATCGATCCGGAGGATGCTTCTTCGTACCTCAATCCGGCCAATTATACTTCCGACCGTACCACGACACTCACTGCAGGTGAGAATCTCCGCCTGGTCTATCGCAACGATATCCTCGAGGCTTCCCTCGGCGGCGGCGCTTTCGTCAACCGTTCCTGGTATTCGTCCGGAATGCAGCAGGATTCAACCCGTTGGAACAACAATATCGAAGCCCGTTTCATCGCCAAGATTCCGGGTTGGTTCGACATTTCGACCAATATGCGCTATAATTTCTACAAGGGTTACGCGGCAGGCTATGCGGATCCGATGGCGGTCTGGAATCTCGAGATCGGCCGTCAGATCCTGCACAATTCAGCGACGATTTCGCTCAAGGCGTATGACCTTCTCAATCAGTCGAAGAGCGTTATGCATTCGTCGGCAAGCAATTATGAGCGCGATACCTACAACAATACGCTCGGCCGTTATGTGGTGCTGACTTTCACCTGGCGCTTCGGCAAGTTCGGTGAGGGCGGCAATATTATGCAGAGGATTATGCCTCAGGGCGGTCCCGGTCGCGGACGCGGTCCCGGCGGCTTTGGAGGTCCCGGAAGGCGCTAATAAGACTTAGCCTACGCGCAGTCTGATAAGTTAGAACTCCTCGTCATCGGGGAGTTCTTTTGCTCCTGTATAACGCCGCCACTTGGAGATGAGTGCCTCCATATCAGCGGGAATGGGCGAGGCGAAACGGATGATCTTGCCCGTGCGGGGATGCACGAAACCCAGCGTCTGCGCGTGCAGCGCCTGACGCGGCATTATTGCAAAGCAATTATCGATAAACTGCTTGTATTTGGCGTAAAGCGGACCTTTGAGAACGCGGTCGCCGCCATAGAGGCTGTCATTGAACAGCGGATGCCCAATCGAATTCATATGCACGCGGATCTGGTGCGTGCGGCCGGTCTCGAGGACACATTCGACCAGAGTCACATAGCCGAACCTTTCATTTACGCGGTAATGCGTCACGGCGTGCTTGCCCTGGTCCCCTTCGGGGAAAACCTTGAACCGCAGGCGGTCGTTGGGGTCGCGGCCGATATTGCCCTCGACCGTGCCGCTGTCATCCGCGACATTGCCCCAGACCAGCGCGAGATACTGCCTCTCTATGCTGTGGTCGAAAAACTGCTTCGCCAGATGCAGCTGCGCAGCATCATTCTTGGCCACGACAAGCAGGCCTGAGGTATCCTTGTCGATGCGGTGCACCAGAATGCCCATATGCTCGTCGTCCGCAGTCTGCGACGGATCTATTCCAAGATGGTATGCGAGTGCGTTGAGAAGAGTGCCGGAGGCGTGTCCGTGGCCCGGATGCACCACCATTCCGGCCGGTTTGTCGATGACCAGAAGATCCTCGTCTTCATATACGATGTCCAGTGGAATCGGCTCCGGATCGATGCTGAAACCACGCCTTTCATACGGCAGGACAATGGTTATGACATCTTCGGGCTTGACCTTGTAATTGGCCTTTACAACCTTGTCGCCGACGCGCACATATCCCGCTGCAATGGCATTCTGGATGCGGTTGCGCGAGGTCTGCATCATATGGTCGGCAAGGAACTTGTCAACGCGGATCAGGCCCTGGCCCTTGTCGGCAGTGAATCGAAAATGCTCGTAGAGACCTTCGGCCTCTTCACCGGCGGCCGTATATTCCTCTTCGGACCAGTCCATTACTGATTTTTTAATTTGCTCTGGTCAACTGTGAGCCAGAGTGAGACGGGAGTGCCGAGCAGAAATGCGTTGTTGTCGCCGCTATAGACGGGCGACTGGCTGTAAACTACCGCCTGAAGCGAATCGGCATAAGTCTTTACCGAATCGTCATAGATTATCGTTCCCCTGTTGAGGGAATTGTCGATGAGTGCCTCGCACGCCATCGGGAAGGTCATTCCGACCACGTAGGGGATATAGGTTACTCCGTCGCTACTGTTGCGTCCGAGCGTCAGGTCGATGGGCGTGTCAAGTTTGAGTTTGCGTCCGGGTTCGACGCGACGGCCGTTTACGGACTGTGCAAGGACGTTGTTGGTGGCCATATCATACACGTAGTCGAGATGGCCGACGGTAAGTCCGGATGCTACGATGCGCTGCTTTGCTGCGCGGAGCGAAAGACCTACCAGCGAGGGCATTTCCACGGTCTTGGGCTGGGTGGCATTGATCGTAATCAGGATGCGGCGGCCCTTCTTGACCTTGCTGCCGGGAGCAGGATTTTGGGAGAAAACCGTACCGAGGCCGAGACGCGTTACGAATACCGAATCGGTAACGTCGAGGCGGACGTGGCTCTTGTCTGCCAGATGCTCGGCATCTTCCATCACCATTCCGCTGAAATCGGGGACATCTATCTCGCGATTGTGCTGGGTAAATATGCTGAGAGCAATACGTAACAACAAAACAAGGGCGAATATCAGGATAATCGCCCATATTATGTTGAGCAGAAATGATTTCCGCCCACTATTTTTAACTGCTCTTGCCATAACAGGCTAAAGGTGTGGTATTACCAGCGGTCCTCGGAAGAAACAGTCAAGCGCTTGCGACCGTGACGGCGGCGTGCAGCCAGAACGCGACGTCCGTTAGGAGTGGACATGCGCTCGCGGAAGCCGTGCTTGTTGCGTCTTTTGCGCTGCGAAGGTTGAAATGTACGTTTCATTTATCTAATATGCTATTTTTCAGATAGGGAGTGCAAAGGTAATGCTTTTTGTTTCAAAAACCAAAGAAAAAAATAGTAATTTTGCTGGTCCAACCTGATGCGCGATGAACAAACGCCTGTTTCTCATAGACGGCCATTCCTTGATTTTTAGGATGTATTATGCATTTATGCGGCGTCCTATGGTCAATTCGAAGGGTGAAGACACATCGATTCTGTACGGTTTTACCAAGTATTTGCTCGAGCTTGTCCGTCGCTGGCAGCCGGATGCTCTTGCCGTGATGTTCGATCCTCCGGCAAAGACGTTCCGTCACGAACTTTCCGCTGATTATAAGGCCAATCGCGCCGCAGCGCCGGAGCTTGTCAAGGAGGCTCTCGACCCGCTGGTGGAGATTATGGGCGCGCTCCGCGTTCCGGTGATTATGCAGCCCGGTTTCGAAGCCGACGATATGATCGGTACGGTGGCCACAAGGGCTGCCGCAGAGGGTTTTGACGTATATATGGTTACCCCAGACAAGGATCTGGGACAGATTATCGCGGAGCATATTTTCCAACTCAAACCTGCCCGCGCGGGCGGAGAGGACGAGGTGGTGACGCGCGAGAAGCTGCTTGAGGATCTGGGTATTTCGGACCCGCTCCAGATTATTGATATCCTTACCCTCTGGGGCGACGCTTCCGATAATATAAAGGGTGTGGACGGAGTAGGAGAGGTCGGTGCGCGCAAGTTGGTCGCACGTTACGGTACCGTTGAAAATATATATGCGCATCTGGACGAACTTTCGCCGAAGCAGCAGGAGTCGTTCCGCAAGGCTGAATCTTATATTGCGCTGAGCAAGACGCTTGCGACCATCAAGACGGACGTGGATTATCCGTTCGATGCAGAGGCACTCAGCCTCCGGATGTGCCTTGACGGCAATGTGGCCGCGATTTTCGACCGCTACGAATTTCCTTCGCTCAAGTCTTTGCTGCCCGAAGCAACCGGTGAAGATAAGCCGGTCGAGGTGGCGGCCAAGGTTCTGGAGGTGACTCGGGTGGATTGGAAGGAGATGGCTTCTGCCGTTCGCGGCTCCGGCCTCTGCGCCATCCGTCATTCGGATTCTGGCTGGATTATCTCCGACGGAAAACGGTTTGCAGTCGCCGATGCAGTTCAGGCTGATGCACTGCTTCAGGATGCTTCCGTAGCAAAGATAGGCTTCGATATAAAGTCTGCTATACACGTGCGTCTTAAAGAGGGCAAATCGATTGCCGGCGATCTGTACGACGTGGAACTGATGCATTATCTTCTTAGCCCCGAGAGCAATCATTCGCTCAG
>CAMZIP010000048.1 GCA_947307265.1 uncultured Bacteroidales bacterium
GCAGACGGCGTCCGACTGGGAATCCTGCTCTGCACCTCCGCGGGCAATGATATTCTCTTTGACGAGAGCCAGGTCGAGCAGGGCCGTAATTTATGCAACAAGATATGGAATGCTTTCCGTCTCGTAAAGGGCTGGAAAGTCTCCGACGACGCACCTTGCAGCGAGGCTGCACGCACGGCTGTCGAATGGTTCCGCGCACGTCTCTCGGCGACTGTCGAGGAGATGGACCGCGACTTCGGGCAGTACCGCATCAACGACGCTGTGATGTGCGCTTACAAACTCTTCTGGGATGACTTCTGCTCCTGGTATCTGGAACTTGTAAAGCCCGCATTCAAGGAGGGCGTGCAGGATCCGATCGATCGCGGCACCTACGAGGCAACTCTCGGATTTTTCGACGCGCTGCTGCGCCTGCTGCACCCGGTTATGCCGTTCATCACCGAAGAACTCTGGCACGCTCTGGATCCCTCACGCGAAGGTGATTCGATTATGCGTCAGAGAATGCCGGAGGCCGGTAAGGTGGATGCCAAACTGCTCGCAGATTTCGAGACCGCCTGCCAGGTGGTCGTCGATATCCGTGCCGTCCGCCAGGCGAAGAACATTCCTGTCCGCGATACCCTGCGCCTGCAGGTCAAGGGCAGTTATCCCGCTCTGCTGGAGCCGGTGGTCAGCAAGATGGCCGGTATATCGCAGGTCGAGAGCGTGGCTGATTTCGGCGCCGGTGCAGGTCAGGTATTTATGGTCGGCACGACCGAATACAATATCCCTCTCGACGGTATGGTCGATGCAGGCGCTGAGATCGCCCGCATCAAGGCAGAGATCCAGCGTTACGAAGGTTTCCTCCGCGGCGTGAGCGCAAAACTGGCAAACGAGCGTTTCGTGGCCAATGCTCCCGAACAGGTGGTCGCCCTCGAGCGCAAGAAGCTCTCGGATGCCACGACCAAGATCGAAAACCTGAAAGCCCAGCTTTCCAAACTTGAAAACCTCTAAAAAATCGAGATATGCAACTGATGATTATGCCGATGGCAATTACCGGATGGGAGTGGGTTATCATTGCCCTGGTAGTGCTGTTGCTTTTCGGCGGCAAGAAGATTCCCGAGTTGATGAAGGGCCTTGGCAAGGGTGTCAAGAACTTCAAGGAGGGAATGCACGAAGTCGACAGCGACGTGAAGGAGATTCGCGACGAGATTAAAAAGCCTTCCGAGGAGAAGGAAGAAAAGGGCGAATAACCCCTGACGGCTGAAGATGGCGGCAAATGCCCGCGAAGCGTCCTTCTGGGACCATTTGGACGAGTTGAGGAAAGTGCTTTTGCGCGCTTTCCTCGTGCTTGTTGCCGTCTCTGCCGGACTGTTCTTTTTCAAGGAATTCCTGTTTGACGGACTGATTCTCGCTCCGACGAGGCCTGACTTTTTCCTGTACCGGGCTCTCGGTATCAACGTGCAACTCAATCTGGTCAATATCGAAGTGACGGCGCAGTTTATGACGCATATCAAGGTGACGTTCATCTGTGCCGCGATTCTATGCTGCCCGTACCTGCTGTATGAGACCTGGGGCTTCATCGCGCCCGCGCTCTACGATCACGAGAAACGTTCTGTCCGAGGTGCGTTCCTTCTCTCTTCGGTGCTGTTCTATCTCGGTCTGGCGATCGGCTATTCCTTAGTGCTGCCGCTGATGGTCAATTTCTTCCAGGGCTATTCGGTTAGCGCTTCGGTAGTCAATACCATTTCGCTCAGTTCGTATATGTCGATGGTCTATTCGACGGTGCTGCTGTTCGGGCTGGTGTTCGAACTGCCGGTCCTCGTAGCGCTGCTTTCGCGCCTGGGCATCATTACCCGAGAGGCGATGCTCCGTGGCTGGCGGTATGCAGTTGCGGCGGTGATTGTTCTGGCTGCGCTGATTACCCCGTCGGGCGATCCCTTCTCGCTGATGGTGGTCTCGATTCCGCTTTTCCTGCTGTACATTCTCAGCGTTTTTGTCTGCCGCAGGGAGGTGGCTGAGGTATGATTTCGATCAATGACCTGACGCTTTCATTCGGCGGAACGACGCTGCTGGACCACATCGGTTTTCATATCAATGATAAGGACCGCATCGGTCTGGTAGGCCGCAACGGTGCCGGCAAATCTACCTTGCTCAAGTTGATTATGGGCCTGCAGGTCCCGACGTCGGGACAGATCGTAAGGCCTTCCGACATTCGGATAGGGTATCTGCCGCAGGTGATGGACCATCCGCGCGGACGCACGGTAATTGCCGAGACGATGCGTGCTTTCGAAGAATTCCATCGCCTGAATGACCGCCTCGATGCCGTCTCGCGCCAGATTGCAGAGCGTACGGATTACGAGTCGGAGGCTTATCGCAATCTCATAATCGAGATGGGCGAGATCAACGACGAACTCGCGATGATGGGTTCGGAGTCTCCCGAAATGCAGGCTGAGCGTACGCTGACAGGTCTCGGTTTCCGCCGCGAGGATTTCGACCGCAATACGGAGACATTTTCGCAGGGCTGGAATATGCGTATCGAGCTGGCGAAAATCCTGCTTCGCAAACCGGACGTGCTGCTGCTCGACGAGCCTACGAACCATCTGGATATCGAATCGATTCAGTGGCTGGAGGATTATCTTAAGGAATTTACAGGGGCGCTGGTGCTCATTTCGCACGACAGGCGTTTCCTTGACAATTGTACCGAACGGACCGTCGAGGTTATGCTCGGTCATATTTATGATTACAAGGTCCCGTACACGAAGTTTACGGTGCTTCGCGCGGAGCGTATCGCGCAGCAGAAGGCGGCTTATGCCAACCAGCAGCGGATGATCGAGAAGACCGAAGATTTTATCGCCAAGTTCCGCTATAAGCCGACCAAGAGCAATCAGGTTCAGTCGCGCATCAAGCAGTTGGAGAAACTGGACCGCATCGAGATTGACGACGAGGATCTGGTGCAGATGAGCATCAAATTCCCTCCCGCACCCCGCAGCGGGGACGTAGCCTTCCTCGTCAAGGATGCCGTTATAGGATATCCTGCAGATGCGGATTATTCTGATGCAGGAGGCCTTGGCTCCAATGCAGGAGGCAATGCGCTCTCCGACCGTTCGCTTCGCTCACCCCTCCCAACCGGAGGTTGGGCCCCTCCCTCTACAGCCGAGGGGGGCTATGTCTCCGACCGCATTCCTCCTGCATCTGCGCAGGCCTCCGGTAAAGTAATACTCCGCGACGTGAATATAACGGTCAAGCGCGGGGAGAAGGTGGCGTTCGTGGGACGGAACGGGGAAGGAAAGACCACTATGATGCGCGTGCTGATGGGCGAACTCGAACCGTTTGCCGGACAGGCGGGCGCCGGTTACAATGTGAACGTGGGATATTATGCGCAGAACCAGAATGACGTCCTGCGTCCCAACGATACCGTCTATGATACCCTTGATCGCGTGGCAGTAGGCGAGATGCGAACCCGCCTGCGCGACCTGCTCGGAGCGTTCCTATTCCGTGGCGACGATATAGACAAGAAAGTCTCCGTGCTCAGCGGCGGCGAGCGTTCCCGACTTGCACTGGCCCGGCTGATGCTTCATCCGTACAATCTGCTGGCTCTCGACGAGCCGACCAACCATATGGATATCCGTGCAAAGGATGTCCTGAAACAGGCGTTGCTGGCGTATGACGGCACCCTGATCGTCGTTTCCCACGACCGCGATTTCCTGAACGGCCTGGTGACGAAGATTTACGAATTTGCCGACGGCCACGTCCGCGAACATCTGGGCGGTGTAGATGATTTCCTGCGCCGCAAAAAAGCGGAATCATTCCGCGACATAGAGCGGGCGAGTGCTGCGCCGGTGCGCGAATCCGTCCCCGAACCCGTGGCTGCCGAAAGCACGCAGGCCCGTGGCGGACAGCAGGATTATAATGAACGCAAAGCCCAGGCGCGCGAGGAGAAACGCATCCAGAACCGCCGCAATGCGCTTGAGAAGCAGATAGCATCGCTCGAAGAGCAGATGGCCGCCATCGAGAAAGTACTCGAGGCTCCGGCTCCCGATACCGACATAATGCAACTTACGCGCGATTATCTCGAACTGAAGCGGGATCTGGATTACAAAATGAACGAATGGGCTGAATTGTAGTGATTATGGAAGAAAAACAATATTACCTCTACGGGATTCATCCCGTTATCGACGCGCTCCAAAGCGGACGCCAGTTTACAAAGATTCTCGTCAAGAAGGGCCTTGAGCCCGGACGCCTGCAGGAGCTTACGGACCTTGCGGTGGAGCGGGGCGTGCCCGTCCAGTCGGTGCCCGTCCAGAAACTTGACGGCATTGTCCGCGGCGCACATCAGGGCGTCATCGGATATCTGGCGCAGATAGATTACGTTCCTTTCGAGGAGATGGTCGAAAGCGCCCTTTCGCGCAAGGCGGCTCCGATTTTCGTCGTGCTCGACGGAGTGAGCGACATCCGCAATCTCGGAGCCATCGCCCGCAGCGCCGAATGTGCCGGTGTCGATGGTATTGTGATTCCGGCAAAGGGTGGGGCGGCCATCAATGCAGATGCGGTCAAGACTTCTGCCGGCGCACTGCTTCGCATACCCGTGGCCCGCGTCCCGAATCTCCGCGCAGCGCTGTATTATTTCCGCGACAGCGAATTCCAGATTGTCGCCTGCAGCGAGAAGGCCGAGGATATGATGTATGACGTCAATTTCCGCCGCGCTTCGGCCATCGTGATGGGCAGCGAGGGAAGCGGCATTTCCGAGCAGGTGCTGAGCCTCTGCACGGTCGGTGCGTGTATTCCGATGACCGGCGAGACCGGTTCGCTCAATGTCTCCGTAGCTGCGGCAGTCATTCTCTACGAGGCCGTTCGCCAGCGTACGCAAAAGCAGTAAACTATGATTCCTAAGATAATCCATATGGTCTGGCTGAGCGGCGAGCCGTATCCCGCGCTCGTTCGCCGATGCCTGCGTTCGTGGCGTCGCGTGCTGCCTGATTACGAGTTGAAAATCTGGACGATGGACAATTTCGACACTCAGGCCGTGCAGTATGTCCGAGAGGCCGTGAGCGTTCGCAAATGGGCTCCGGCTTCCGATTATATCCGTCTCTGGGCGCTCTACAATTACGGCGGCGTGTATATGGACAGCGATGTATTCGTGCGCCGCGATTTCGGCAGATGGATGGAGTCGGATTTCTTCTCTGCCGTAGAACGTTCGGTCCAGCAGATCGACAACAGCGCTTACGTTGATGCAGAAGGAAGTCTTTTGGATGAAAGCGTCTTCAACGTACCGGGAATCGGTATTCAGGCAGCTGTCGTAGCCAGCGTCAAGGGTCATCCGTTCATTCGCCGCTGTATGGAATATTTCGAGCGTGAGCCGTTCATTTTGCCGGACGGTTCGTACGCCAACCGCACCTTTATCGCTCCGGGCATTTTCGCACGCATTGCGGTAGATTTCGGATTCAAGTATTTGGACCGCGAACAGCATCTGGATGAAGGAATGCTGATCCTGCCGTCGGTTGCAGTATCGTCCACGCTTCGCAGCGTTTCCAATGAAAGCCGTGCCGTTCATTGCTGCAACGGCAACTGGAACGAATGGGTGCGCCGCACGCCGCGACAGAAGATTTACCGTCGCGCTATGCCGCTCCTTCTTCTCCGCCTCGAATGGCGCGACCGGCTGAAGTGGCTTGCATTAGCCCCGCGCCGTTAAAGTCCGTAACTTTTGTTAACTTTGCCAGAACCACCATCCCGTTCCCTCAGTGCGATGTACATCTGATTAGCGATGATAAGTAATAGTATGCGCAGGTTTGACTGGTTTTTGATCGTTTGCTTCTTGATGCTGGGCGCCGCTCCGCTGCGGGCCCAGTGGTCGGGCTCGCTGGAGCTTAAGAGCGGTATCGGCGGTATGAAGGGAAGCCTGGTTTCCGAAGATGAACCGATGTACCACATTGTCAGCCAGGGCCTTTTCCATCTTGAATATAAGACCGATAAGTTTGAATGGAAAACAGAAGCTTCCTCCAAATGGGAAAAGAACACCACCGACAATGCCAGGATTTCGTACAAGAACGAGAATTTGGGTATCGTATATAAGATGGCTACCACCGAGCCGCTTTCCGCCAGCCTCAAATCCGACTGGCATTGGAAGCCCTCGGCGGGCAGGAAGTATTCCGCTTGGGTTTCATATCAGTTCAAGCACGACGGCGGGAGCAACTATTCGCTCAATATGAGCGGAAATGCGGAGGATATGGAGAGCCTCTCATTCTACTACGAAATCCCCAGGCTCGTTCAGCATAAGGCCGGGGCGGGGTTCAAAACTTATCACGAGTTTTCCCCGGGCGGCACGCTGCTCCAGAGTTCGCTGTCTTTCAAATTTACTGACGATGACAAAGAGAATGTCTGGACCGTATTCAAGACTGAAGACGGTGACGGCAGCGCTTCCGTAAGCGTCGAAGATGTGGATGGTTATGCGTGGAAATACAAGATTACGCCCCACAGCACGGACCTCGAAGCGGAAGGCGACATCAATGTCCGGATGACTGTTCCCTCCGACGCGGTGAAGCTGCAATACGCTCCGGGCCTGAGGTTTGCGACCAGGCATTCCCTGGACGAAAACAGCGGGGCCACCCGCATCAATATGTCTCTCGACAAGGAGAACGAAATCTGGCGGGACTCTACCCGCCTGAGGGAGAATTTCAATTATCTGAGCGTCAATGTGGAGCCTTACCTCAAGGCCACTTTCAAGTGGAAGAGCATCGAAGCCGGGCTGGATTACGCGAGCCAGGTGTATGGCCGCCGCCTGAATGATGACGAACACCGCCAGGCGCTGAAGATAAGGGGTGTGTATCCTGTCGGCAAGGCTAACGTCAAGTGGGTGATTTCGCCCCGGCACTCCATCAATCTTACCAATACGATGAGCGTCAGCCATCCCGACTACCTCAAGATATGCTGGTACGACCGTACTGCAGGTTATATGGACCAGTTGTACCGCGGTGACGAGAATCTCCTTTCGCCCCGTACGCGCTGGTATACCGTCGAATATGAGTTCAAGACCAGCCGCTTCTCCTCCAAGACCACATTCGGCTACAAGCGGGTGCTCGACGAGATAGACCAGACCTGGACCAATGAGGAGATCGAGGGCCGCCTCTACAAAGTGTTCCGCTGGATCAATTCGTCCAGCAGCCGTGGTGTCAACATAGCCGAGACGTTGAGCTGGAAGGGCAAGTATATCGAAGCCAAGACCAGCGTCAATTACAACCAGACCCGCCGTGTCGCATCGACCGGAAGTACCGTCAAGAATACCTTTGACTGGAATATCACTACCAACCTGACGGCCAATCTCGGCAAGGGCTGGAGCTTCGGGGCGGATACGAAGTATCGCAGCAACGTGGCGACCTTCTTCACTGTTTTCAATTCGTACTGCGAGCTGAACGCACGCGTGCAGAAGAAGTTCAAGAAGTTTACCCTGTATCTCGAAGGACGGGACCTGCTGGACCAGGAACTGGTGACGACTTTTGAATCTGAAGAGTTGAAGGAATATTGGGTTGAAGAGGTGCGGGGCAACCGTCGCCTTGTCGTGTTGGGTTTCAAATGGAATTTCTAAAAAGATAGATATTGGCTAAGGAAGGTGCATATCAGAGGACGGGAAAGAGCCTGCGCAACAGCGCGGTGGCTCTAGTCTTGCAGATTGTTCAGCTGCTGCTGGGCTTCTTCTCGCGCAAGATATTCCTCGACTATCTGGGCACGGAGGTTCTTGGTCTCAACAGCACTGCCTCGAGTCTGCTCAATTTCCTCAATCTGGCCGAGTTGGGCATCGGCAATGCCGTCGCTTTCTCGCTCTACAAGCCGCTCTTCGGCAAGGATACCAAGACCATTCGCGAGATAGTCGCGCTGCAGGGCTGGCTGTACAAGCGCGTGGCCCTGTTCGTCATAGGCGCTTCGGTGGTGGCAATGTTCTTCTTCCCGATGATTTTCACGAAGATGGAACTGCCGATGAGTTACGCGTATGCGTCGTTTGCCGTGCTGCTGCTCTCTTCGATGCTGGGCTACTTCGTCAATTACAAGCAGGTGGTCCTGACGGCTGACCAGAAGGATTATAAGGTCCAGCTGAGTTTCCGCGTGACGATGATAGTCAAGGTGGCGTTCCAGATGGCGGCCGTGGCATTCCTGCCGCATCCGTATCTGTGGTGGCTCATCATCGAGGCTGTCTTTGCAATCATTGCCGCCATCCTTCTTGACCGCACGGTGCATCGCGAATACCCGTTCCTTCGCGGGAAGGTGAAGGTGGCCCGCAAAGCGGCTGCAGTTGCAGAAGGAGAAGAGGTTGTGACGCTGGACAAGTACCCCGATATCATATCGAAAATCAAGCAGCTTTTCATCCATAAGATAGGCTTCTATGCTACCGTCCAGATTACGCCGCTGCTCATCTATGCGTTTACTTCGCTGAGCCTGGTGGCCATCTACGGCAACTATATGGTGCTGTCGAACAGTCTCTACGGACTGCTGCTGGCTCTCTTCGCAAGCATCACCGCCAGCGTCGGCAATATGGTTGCCGAGGGAGACAGTAAGCTCATAATGAAGGTTTTCCGTGAGCTTTTCACTTCACGGTTCTTCCTGATGACATTCTCGTCCGTGATTTTATGGTTTCTTACCGAACCGTTCGTGGAGCTATGGATCGGTCCGCAGTATCTGCTGCCGCGGACGACGCTGCTTCTGATCATATTGAATTTCTTCCTGACGGGAATGTATATTGTCTTCGATATATATATCAACGCCTGCGGCCTGTTCCGCGATGTCTGGGCGACGATTGCCCAGGTCATCGTATATCTCGGCCTGGCGCTGGTGCTCGGCCATTTTATGGGGCTGGACGGCGTGCTGCTGGCAGGTGTCATCCAGCTCGTGCTGCTGACCGTAGTATGGCGGCCGTATTTCCTTTTCAGGCACGGGATAAAGCAGCCCGTAGTGAAATACTGGCTTCTGTATGGCAAGATATTGCTCGCTGGCGGTGCGGCTATTGCAGCAGGTACATTCATACTGAATCTGCTGCCGCAGCCCAATGGCTCGGTCATTTCGTTTATCATCTATGCCGCGGAGGTCTGCGTCATTTTCGCCCTGCTGCTCTTCGGCGCGCTCTATGCCGTGGAGAAGGGGATGCGCACTTTCGTTGAACGAATCTTCAATACCCTACACCGATGAAGTTGCTCTTCGATATGTCGGACATACACGCCGGCGACCGGTTCAATACCGGTCTGGTGTATTATGCCTACCGTTCTCTCAGCGGATTTAATGTTCTCGGTTTCGAGGATATTTCAATTATCTGTCTCGAAGAATTGGAATCTGAAATGAGGGAACTCTTTCCCCGTTTTCCGCTGATAGTGATGCCGTCGCGCCGTCGCTGGCTGCCCAAATCCCTG
>CAMZIP010000049.1 GCA_947307265.1 uncultured Bacteroidales bacterium
ATGCGGGTCGACTGCTTCTCGTCGCGGAGAATGCTGGTCGCATACTGGTTCAGGGTCTCGTCGGGAACATTGCTCATACCGTACATTGCGAACTGGTATGCGGCGATGCGGCGTGCCTCTGCAGCGAGGTCAGCCTGCTCGACCTTGAGTTTCCGGTCTGCGAAAATCTTGTCGCGGATCAGGGACCAGCGGAAATCCTTTGCGAAGAGGTCATATTCCTTCTCGATCTCTTCCATAGAGAACTTGCCGTCGTTTGCGGTGTAAATCCAACGCTTCATAAATGCGTCGGGGAGCTTGAGGTCAGCCTTCTTGATGAGGTATTCCTTTGCGTCGGTAGCGAAACGGTATTCGCCTTCCTGCTCGTACTCAGCCTCGAGGCGTTCCTTGACCTTTGCGTCAAATTCCTCTTCGCTCTTGACCGCACCCTCGCCGAAGATAGCGTCGAAGGTCTCCTGAACGGGCTTTGCAGCCACGAACGTCTTGACCTCACCTACCGTCATATGCCAGACTGCGGGAAGAGTTGCGAGCTCTTCCTTCTTGACGTGGAACATAGCGGCGCGGTCAGCCTCGTTTGCAAACGTCTTGACGATATCGACATCCTTCTCGTCACCGGCCTTCAGACCGATGAAAGAAGCCTTTGCTTCCTCGTCCTGGATGCTGCGCAGAGCGACATAAGCCTTCTCGACCTTCTGGTCGCCGGCGACGAAGTCAGCAATCACATAGTCGTCAGCCTTTGCAGCCTTGCCATTCTCGAGCGTACCGTGCTGGCGAAGCAGGGTCTCCTTATAGTCCTTGAGAGCCTTTGCAGTGGTATTGACCGCGTAGTACGGAATCTTGTCCTCTGCGCTGATCTCTACGTTGACCTCGGGTGCAAGCGCCACGTCGAAGCGGAATACGAACTCGTCGGGATTCTCCCAATCGTTCTTGTCTTCGGTCTTGGAAGGAAGCGGCTCGCCGATAACGTTGAGTTTATGCTTTTCTATAAAGTTGCCGAGGCCGTCGGAGATGAGCGTGTTGATCACATCTGCCAGTGCCTGGCCGCCGTGGATGCGCTCTATCAGGGACATAGGAGCCATACCCTTACGGAATCCCTTCAGGTCTGCCGTGCGGCGGAATTCGTTGAGTTTCTTCTTGCGGGGTTCTTCCCAGTCTGCCTTGTCGATCTTAACGGTGAGGACAAGGTTCAGATCATCCACTTTTTTCTGTTTTACGTCCATAAAAGTTTGATATTTTGATATTTTTACAAGTTTGTCGCATCAATATTGCAGTCGGGCTGCAAAGAGCGCAAATTTAATAAAAAATTTGACTACCTTTGTAACAATGCAAATAAAACAACCCACAGATATGGAAATGAAACAATACATCGAGGAAAACCGCGGACGTTTCCTGGAAGAACTGTTCTCTCTGCTCCGCATCCCCTCCATCAGTTCGGAGCCTGCACACAAGGATGATATGGTGCGCTGCGCAGAGCGCTGGAAGGAGCTCCTGCTCGAGGCCGGTGCAGACCGCGCCGCAGTCTATCCGACCACCGGACACCCTGTAGTTTTCGCCGAGAAGAAATATGATCCCAAGGCACCTACGGTGCTGGTCTATGGCCACTATGACGTGATGCCGGTAGATCCGCTGAGCCTCTGGAATTCCAATCCGTTCGAACCCGTCATCCGCGACGGCGCCATATATGCGCGCGGCGCAAATGACGACAAGGGGCAGACCTTTATGCACCTCAAGGTATTCGAGTACCTGGTTCGCGAAGGCCGCCTGCGCCACAATATCAAGTTCATCCTCGAAGGCGAGGAAGAAATGGGCTCATCCGCACTGGTCAAGTGGCTTCCCGCCCACCGCAAACTGCTCGCCTGCGACATCATCCTGGTCTCCGATACCACGATGATGGACCGCCGCATCCCTTCCATCAACTGCGGTATGCGCGGCATCTGCTATATGGAGGTCAAGGTCACCGGTCCGAAGAAGGACCTGCACTCCGGCCACTACGGCGGCGGCGTTTACAACCCGATCAATACCCTCTGCAAGATGATCGATTCGCTCATCGACGCTGACGGCCACATCACCATCGGCGGATTCTACGACGACGTCATCGAACTCAGCCGCAAGGACCGCAAGATGCTTGCACGCGCACCGTTCGACAAGAAGGCGTTTATGGAAGAAATCGGCGTTTCGGACCTCACCGGCGAGAAGGGTTACACCACCAAGGAGCGCGTAGGTATCCGTCCTTGCCTGGATGTCAACGGCATCTGGGGCGGCTACATCGGAGAAGGCTCCAAGACCGTCATTCCGAGCGAGGCTCACGCAAAGATATCAATGCGCCTGGTTCCCAACCAGGATTCGCATACCATCGCAAAACTGTTTGCAAAGCACTTCCGCAAGATCGCCCCGAAGGGCGTGAAGGTCGAGGTCGAGGAACGCCACGGCGGCGAGGGATTCCTCATCCCCATCTCCTCCAAGGCTTACAAGGCTGCTGCCCGCGCAATGGGCGAAGTCTATGGCACCGAGCCTGTTCCCAGCCGCGGCGGCGGAAGCATCGCTGTCCTGGCACAGATGCAGCGCCACCTCAACGCCGACCCTCTGCTGATGGGATTCGGCCTCGAGCGCGACGCCATCCATTCCCCTAACGAGAGCTTCCTGCTCGATCAGTGGGAGAAAGGTATGGAGTCCGTGGCTCTCTTCTATAAGTACTATTAATCCGCATCCCGAACGTGCTCTGGCAACTGTTCTGGACGTTTTTCAAGATCGGCGCCTTCACTTTCGGCAGCGGGTACGCAATGCTCCCGATGATCGAAAAGGAGGTCGTCGACCGCAGGCGGTGGTTTGAGAAGGAGGCTTTCTACGACCAACTCTCACTGGCGCAGTCTGCACCCGGGCCGGTCGCGCTCAATACGGCAGTCTTCGTAGGCTTCCGGCAGCGCGGCCCCCTGGGCGCGGTCATCGCGGTGCTCGGAGCGGTCCTGCCTTCATTTGCAATCCTTCTGGCCGTCGCCGTTTTCCTCAATGATTTCCGCGGCAACAGTTATGTGGAGGCCGCATTCAAGGGTATCCGCCCCGCAGTGGTCGCGCTGATCGCCGTGCCTTTCATCAGGATGCTCAAGCCGCTTCCCTGGCCTATGATCCTGCTCGCCATTGCGGCAATGCTGCTGCTCTGGCTGACGGGCATCTCCCCTATCTGGCTGATAGTGGCAGGCATAGCCGCTGGCGTCATTCACGCACTCATTCAAACCAGGGGCAGGCAATGATTTATCTTCAGCTTTTCCTGTCATTCCTGAAAATCGGATTTTTCGGTTTCGGCGGCGGCTATGCGATGCTGACGCTGATCGAGAGCGAAACCGTATCGGGCCACGGATGGCTTACGGCCGCGCAACTGACCGATATTGTCGCCGTCTCGCAGATGACGCCGGGGCCGATTGCCATCAACTGCGCCACTTATGTCGGCTATACCGTCACCGGAAATGTCTGGGGCTCTGCGCTCGCGACTTTCGCGGTCTGCCTGCCGGCCCTTACGCTGATGATGCTGATAGTGGCATTCTACACCCGCCTGCGCAATAATCCCTACGTCAAAAACATCGTCCGCTGGCTGCGTCCGCTGACCGTCGGAATGATCGGCGCGGCAGCCCTGATGCTCCTCGGACCGGAGACTTTCATCGACTGGAAAAGCATCGCCATTTTCGCGGTCGTGGCAGTCGCGACCTGGTTCAAGGCCGACTCCATCATAATGATACTTCTGGCCGCTGCGGCAGGCATAATTTTATATTAAAAAAGCCCCATTTTCTATTTGAAAATTCCAGAGAAATTGGTACATTTGTAAGTTAATTTTTGACTGGAATGACTGATATAGAGAAAACCGCTGCCGAGGCCGATTATGGTGCCGGCAGTATCCAGGTCCTCGAAGGCCTCGAAGCGGTCCGCAAGCGCCCTTCGATGTACATCGGCGACATCAGCGACAGGGGTCTCCACCACCTCGTATATGAGGTAGTCGACAACTCCATCGACGAAGCCCTCGCAGGCTACTGCAACGATATCCTCGTAGTAATCAATCCTGACAACTCCATTACCGTCAAGGATAACGGCCGAGGCATCCCTACCGGCATGCACGAGAAGGAGAAACGCTCCGCTCTCGAGGTCGTCCTGACCATCCTCCACGCTGGCGGTAAGTTCAGCAAGGACAGCTACAAGGTTTCGGGCGGTCTGCACGGCGTGGGCGTATCCTGCGTCAACGCTCTCTCCGATTACCTGAAGGCTGAGGTTCACCGCGAAGGCAAGATATTCGTACAGGAATACAGCAAGGGCAAGCCGCTCTACGACGTAAAGGTCGTCGGCGACGCCGATGATACCGGTACGACCATCACCTTCCACCCGGATCCGGAGATATTTACAGCAACCAACCGCATCTACAACTACAACACGCTGGCCAACCGCCTCCGCGAACTGGCATTCCTCAACAAGGGCATCCGCCTGAAGCTGGTGGACAGCCGCGACGGAGACCGCGTCATCTATGACGAGGACGGCATCGAGCACGTTGTAAAGGCAGAGGACACCTTCTATTCCGAGAAGGGTCTGCTGGAGTTCGTGGAGTATCTCGACGGCAACCGCAAGCGCCTCACAGAGCAGCCCATCTACCTGGAGACCAACAAGACCATCCCCATCGAGATGGCGATGCAGTACAACTCGGATTTCAATGAGAATATCCACTCATACGTCAATAACATCAACACCATCGAGGGCGGTACCCACCTGGTAGGTTTCCGCGCCGGCCTGACCAACACGCTCAAGTCCTATGCGGACAAGAACGGTTTCCTGGCAAAGGCAAAGGTCGAGATCAGCCCCGAGGACTTCCGCGAAGGTCTTACTGCCGTGATTTCCGTCAAGGTGGCCGAGCCTCAGTTCGAAGGCCAGACCAAGACGAAACTCGGCAACACCGAGGTCCGCGGCGCAGTCCAGAGCGCAGTCAGCCAGGTGCTCGAGCAATTCCTCGAAGAGAATCCGAAGGACGCGAAGATCATCATCGACAAGGTGATTCTCGCAGCGCAGGCACGCCAGGCCGCACGCAAGGCGCGCGAGATGGTGCAGCGAAAGACGGTTATGTCAGGCAGCGGCCTCCCCGGCAAGTTGTCCGACTGCTCCGACCGCGATCCCGAGAAGTGCGAACTCTTCCTCGTAGAGGGTGATTCCGCAGGCGGAACGGCCAAACAGGGCCGCGACCGCCGTTTCCAGGCCATCCTTCCGCTGCGAGGCAAGATCCTCAACGTCGAGAAGGCTATGGAGCACCGCGCATTCGAGAGCGAAGAGATCCGCAACATCTATACTGCACTCGGCATCACCATCGGTACGCCGGAGGATCCCAAGCAGCTCAACCTGACGAAACTCCGCTACAACAAGATCATCATTATGACGGATGCCGACGTGGACGGTGCGCATATCGCAACGCTCATCCTTACATTCTTCTTCCGCTATATGCCGGACCTGATCCGCAACGGACACGTCTATCTGGCCACCCCGCCTCTCTACCTCGTCGCAAAGGGCAAGGAGAAGGAGTACTGCTGGACCGACGAGCAGCGCGACCGCGCCATCGACAAGATCGGCGGCGGCAAGGAAAGCGGCCTCAAGATCCAGCGATACAAAGGTCTTGGTGAGATGAACGCAGAGCAGCTCTGGGATACTACTATGTCGCCCGAATCCCGCATCCTCAAGAAGGTCTATATCGAGAATGCGGCAGAGGCCGACAAGATCTTCTCGATGCTGATGGGCGACGATGTCGCACCGCGCCGCGAGTTCATCGAGCAGAATGCGACCTACGCTAATATCGATACGTAGAAAATGCTGATTGACTGCAAAATAATTTTGTCCATTCGGATGAAAAGCGTATATTTGCAGTCCCAAAAATATGTTAGACAACCGCTAAGCTGTTGACTAAGAGATACTTAAAGAGTATCCGCTTACGGTTATAAATTTTTAAAAATTTATCTATGTACGCAATTGTTGACATTGCAGGACAGCAGTTCAAGGTTGAGAAGGGCCAGCAGATTTTCGTAAATCGCCAGGCAGCCGAAGTCGGCGCAGCGCTGGATTTCGATAAGGTGCTCCTCCTCGACAACGAAGGAAAAGTTCAGGTTGGTTCTCCCTTTGTAGCAGGTGCCGGAGTCAAGGCTACGGTCATCGAGCATTGCAAGGGTGACAAGGTGATCATCTTCAAGAAGAAGCGCCGCAAGGGCTATCAGAAGAAGAACGGCCACCGTCAGTATCTGACCAAACTGCAGATTGAAGAGATTGCTATCGCTTAACTTAAAAAAGGGACAAGATTATGGCACACAAAAAAGGTGTAGGTAGTTCGAAGAACGGACGCGAATCACAGAGCAAACGACTTGGTATCAAGTTGTTCGGTGGTCAGGTTGCCAAGGCTGGCAACATCCTGGTACGTCAGAGAGGTACAGTCCACTATCCGGGTGCAAACGTCGGAATGGGCAAAGACCATACTCTTTTCGCTTTGAAAGACGGCGTGGTGACTTTCACCAAGAAAGTCGGAGACAAGTCATTCGTCTCGATCACTCCGCAGGCTTAATGCTGCAAGCGACAGAATTGAGACCGCCGTGCCCTACCGGGTGCGGCGGTTTTTTATAGGCAATTTTTTGTATCTTTGCGCCGTACGAAGGGAGCTAATGTTTTTCCTCCCATACAAAAAACTGAAAACAATGCGTACGCAAGAAGAATTGGCGGGCGTCAGCCTGCTTGGTGAAAACCATACCAAATATCCGACGGACTATTGTCCGCAGGTCCTCGAGACATTCGTCAACAAACATCCGGAGAACGAGTATCTGGTCACTTTCGATTGCCCGGAGTTCACTTCGCTCTGTCCCAAGACTGGACAGCCGGATTTTGCGAAGATTATCATCTCCTATATCCCGCGCGAAAGGATGGTCGAGAGCAAGTCTCTCAAACTGTACCTGTTCTCTTTCCGCAACCACGGTGATTTCCACGAGGACTGCGTCAATATCATAATGAAGGATCTCGTCAAGTTGATGGATCCCAAGTATCTTGAAGTCACGGGACTGTTTACTCCCCGCGGCGGCATCAGCATCTTTCCGTTCGCGGTGTATGCCGACAAGGAGCACGAGGCGCTCAGGCAGAGCCGAATGCTGGCGAGAATGGAGGGCGTAGTGCGATGAAAGACTCCGTCCTTATACTCTCGGGAGGTCTTGATTCGACCACGATGCTGTACGAATTCCGCGACCGCATCGCTCTTGCCGTGAGTTTCGATTACGGGAGCAACCATAACGCGAAGGAACTCGCCTTTGCACGGATGCACTGCGAGAGGCTCAACGTTCCGCACCTGGTAATTCCTCTGGATTTCATCGGCAAGCACTTCCACAGTTCGCTGCTGGACGGCTCGGATGCCATTCCCAACGGCTCTTATGCCGATGACAATATGCGTTCGACCGTAGTGCCGTTCCGCAACGGCATTATGCTCGCCATCGCAGCAGGCCTGGCCGAAGACAAGCATCTGAAATATATTATGATGGCCAATCACGGCGGCGACCACGCCATCTATCCCGACTGCAGGCAGTCGTTCGTCGATGCTATGGATGCAGCCGTTCGCGAAGGCACATATATGGGCGTGAGGCTTTTCGCGCCCTACACCGGTATCACAAAGGCGGACATAGCACGTCGCGGCGCGGCTCTCGGCATCGACTACAGCGAGACCTGGAGTTGCTATCGCGGCGGCGAACATCACTGCGGCACCTGCGGAACGTGCGTCGAACGGCGCGAAGCCCTTCGCGAAGCAGGCGTCGAGGATCATACTGTTTACGAACAATAATCTTGACATACAATGTATTACGTAGAGAAGACGATTGATATTTCTGCGGCTCACAACCTGATGCTCAGCTACGAGAGCAAATGCGAGGAACTGCACGGCCACAACTGGCGCATCGTGGTGTACTGCCGCGCCAAGGAGCTCAACCGCGACGGAATGGTGACCGATTTCACGCATATCAAGCGCATTGTCAAGGATGCGTTTGATCACAAGTATATCAATGAAGTGCTGGACTGCAATCCTTCCGCCGAGAATATGGCCCGATGGATCTGCGACAACGTGGAGAATTGCTGGAAGGTAAGCGTACAGGAGAGCGAGGGCAATATAGCCATATACGAGCGTGACTGAGTGATGCAGCGCTATCGCGTAAACGAGATTTTCTATTCCCTGCAGGGAGAGGGGTTCCATAGCGGGACTCCTGCCCTTTTCGTGCGTCTGTCCGGCTGCAACCTGGCCTGCCCGTTCTGCGATACGGATTTTTCCTCTTTCGAGGAAATGACCGCCGAGGAGATTGTTTCACGTGGACGGGAGTTGCTCTGCGAATGCGGCTGCCGCGTGCCGATGGTCGTGCTGACGGGCGGAGAACCTTCTCTCCAGGCAGACACCGCACTTTGCGCCGCGCTTTCAGAGGCCTTCGGCGCTGAAATTTCTATCGAAACAAATGGCACTCACCCTCTTCCGGAGGGTATCGACTGGGTTACCTGCTCGCCCAAGGAGGGCAGCGAGGTGGTGCTTCGCGAGGCGAATGAGGTCAAGGTGGTCTTCACCGGGCAGGATGTCGAGCACTGGCATAAATCCATTCGGGCGCAGCATTATTTCCTGCAGCCCTGCTCCTGCGGCAATACGGCCGAGGTGATTTCGTACATCCTCGCCCATCCCCACTGGCGTCTTTCTCTCCAGACGCACAAATATACGGGCATCCGCTAAATCCCGGCTATTTTGTTTATCTTTGCATCCACTACCGCGGGTGTGTTGAAATTGGTAGACAAGCCAGACTTAGGATCTGGTGCTTCACGGCGTGCGGGTTCGAGTCCCGCCATCCGCACCTGTTCTTACTGGGGCTCTGCCCCAAACCCCGCCGCTCCGGCCTTGCTATCGCACGGGCCCGCCCTGCCCGGCCTCCGCTAGCGCCCGACGGCGCTTGTTATCCATAGGCAGCAAGCCCCCGGAGCCCCCCGGCTTCGCCGCCGCTCCGGTGACACTTTCTTCATTCAGCAAAGATACGTTATTCTCCGCTTTTCTCCACCGGCACCTGGATGATGGTCAGCCATTTGTCTGCATCCTCCTGGTTCCAGACTCCATCCACGTAGGAAGCGCGAGGCGCGCCGACGATGCTGTAAAATTGAAAAAAGTTTAGCTATTAAGGTTCTCCTTAGCTTTCGGATTGTGCTGCCAGATGGCGCAGACCTTTGGAC
>CAMZIP010000050.1 GCA_947307265.1 uncultured Bacteroidales bacterium
CGCCAATACCGGCGCCGACCAGACCTTCTCTCTCTCAGCCGGAACCTATGGCTACCTGATCTATAATTATCGCCTAGAATGGGATGACAAGATGTATGTTTCTCCCATTCCTACATCGGCACTTAATGTAAATAAAAACCTGGGACAGAACCTGGGATGGTAATAGAATACGGAAATGAAAAAAGTATTACTAGGCCTTGCTGCCGCGGTGTTCCTCATTGCTTCTTGCAAGAGACCCGAAATCCCTTCATTCTATTTCGAAAATGACGAAGAAGAGACATCGGGTGAAGAAGAAGAGGAGAAAGTAGTATATTCAAATATCGAAGGTACCGCCATCAATCCCACGAACAATGCTGTCGGCTGGGTTTACGACAAAGACACCAATCGAGGAATTCCCGGTGTATATGTGACTGACGGGTATTCGTTTACTACAACTGACGAAAACGGCGTTTACCAGTTCTTCGCGAACCGTTATACACGTAACATTTATCTCACGGTTCCTGCGGAATATGAGATTCCGCTCGATCCAGAGACGAATATCCCGCTCTTCTATTCAACGGGGAAGTTCTATCGCAAGCAGATGAACCGCAATGACTTTGCGCTCTCGAAACTGCCTGCCGTTCAGGAGAACTGGACTCTAGTCGCCGTAGGGGATCCTCAGTGCAACACCGTCGCAAAGCACAACCGATATGTCAATGAGACGATTGCCGACATCGTTTCTTCGCTCGGCGCAGCTCAGAGCAAGGGACAGTATCCAAACGCATATGCCATTACCCTTGGCGACATTATCGAAGACAGTCCGCATATGTGGCCTTCGATGAAGTCCAGTATGTCAAATGTCAAGGTCGGGCAGCGCTATCTGCCGTTCTTCCAATGCATTGGCAACCACGATCACAACGCCGCGTACGCCACGCCTTATGAGGCGGCGAATTCATACATCGAAATGTTCGGGCCCACCGACTATTCGTTCGACCGCGGAAAGGTCCACGTCGTCGTGATGGACAATGTCATCGTGAAGCAGAATGCAAAGACGACCTGGCGTTATGACGGCGGTCTCACCGACCAGCAGTGGAAGTGGCTGCAGGAAGACTTGTCGCACGTCAGCGACAAGGATAACAAGATGGTTATCTTCGTGGCCCACATTCCTTTCCGTTACGGAGTCGAGGCCGACGGTGCCTGCGTGAGCTATGACCATCATTATGCCGACGTGCTGAATGCACTCACTCCTTTCCACGAAGCCCATCTGATGATAGGGCACACTCATTACACCCACAATTACATCCATCACAAATATACCACTGCTGGCGGCACTCCCGTGTATGAACACGTCCACTGTGCGGCCTGCGGCGCTTGGTGGAGCAGCAATCTCTCCGCCGCCGGTTCGCCTAACGGATGGACCATCTACGACATTCGCGGGGCCGGTATGCACAACTGGGTCGCGAAGGGCACTAATATGGATGACAATACGGCGCAGATGAGGGTGTATGACGGAAACCAGACATACGGCGAGGTCCAAGGCGACAAGGACTACCGTTTTTCCTGGACTTCCGGTGGTTATATGAATTTGAATTCCGCGTCGTCAATGACAAGTACTTTCCGCCGTGGCCAGGAACAGTTGAAAGACTGTTTCATTGCCGCGATATGGGGTGATGACGACACGAACTGGAAGGTCAATATGGAATACCAGGGCAAGAATTATCCGATGCAGAGGGTAAGGAAGACTATCGCCGATATGTGCGTGTCGGCTTTCTTCCGTACTCGTCTCAACAAGAGCACCGTTACCTGGTCCAAGGACCTCAATACGTACTGGTATGCGAGTATTCCGGGAATAGAGCCGTCTCAGGCGAAGGGTTGGACCATTACTGCGACCCAGACCATCCCCGGCATCGGAACGGAGAATGTCTATACCTGTCACGACAGGCTGCAGACAGATTTTACAGGATTTGCTCATTAATATTATATGAAAAAGTTTTATTTTGCATTACTGGCGGCGACGCTCATCTTCTCCGCCTGTAGTAAAGGACAGGAAACGGGGGGAGATGATACCTCCAAGTATGTCCTGGAAATCGGTGCCACGATAGAGAAACTCACCGTCAAGTCTGTGGCGGATCCGGAAAGCGGAAAGATCCGCTTTGAGGCGGGCGACCGTATTCTTCTGGACAATGGAAGCGAAAATGCCGTCTATGTCTGGAATTCCACCAGAAGCGTATTTGTGCCTGACGCTGATGCAGTGCAGGTCGCAGATGCATACAAGGCCGTTTTCCCGGCTTCCAAGGCGACAGGCAGCACTCCCGGCAATCTGGTGATAGACGCTCCTGTATCCATTGACCTTTCAGGAAACTACATCAAGGACCTGCCTCTGCGCGCAGAGACATCGGGAGGAGTGCTTGTGTTCAAGCCTTGCTCCGAAGTGATTGGTCCCAAACCTCACGTCCAGCAGGGAAGCGGAACGCAGGCTGATCCTTATATCATTTCTGAATGGACGGATTTCAAGTCTTTTGTGGAGAAAGCCGGCGAGGAGCCTAACACTTCGGCCTATTACAAGCAGACCGCTGACATAACCTTGCCATTCAACTTCCATTTCACCGCTATCCCTGTATTCAAGGGCAATTATGACGGTGGCGGTCACAAGATTACCGGCCTTGTCCTGAAGCACAGTAAAGTCGACGAGCCGGCAGGTCTTTTCTCTGTCCTTGACGCGGCGACGGTGAAGGGGCTTGAGCTGCAGGACATCGACTTCGTGTCCGACCAGATGTTCTTCGGTGCCATCGCAGGTAAAGCCTTGAATTCGACAATTGAGGATTGCCGGATCAGCGGTTATATGAAATCGACAGCCCGATTCACCTGGAGTGAATGGAGCAACATAACTACCGATTCTGCCAACCACGGTTTCGTAGGCGGCTTAGTCGGCTATTCCGACGGCAGCACCGTAAAGGGCTGCACTTTCTCCGGCCAGTTGTCCTCAATGGGCAAGAACACAGGTGGAATCGCCGGATATGTGACGGGAAAGAGCGTTTTGGAGAACTGCACGGCCGCTGAAGGTTCCGAGGCTTATACAAGCTACCACTGTGTCGGCGGCATCGCCGGCGCCGTGACTGGTGGTTCTACGGTAAAGGGCTGCACCGGAATCGCTGCCGTGAGCGCGCTCGGATACGGGGTCGGCGGCATAGTCGGCTATCTGCAGGATGGCAGTATCGAAGGCTGTGTCACTTCTTCACGGGCAATTGTAAGCGGCCGTCAGTATAGTGTCGGCGGCATCGTGGGCGGAATGATGCCGAGAGGCGGTCAGAAGACCACAGTGTCAGGCTGCGCATCTTATGCCGATGTCCAGGGCCAGTACAATGTGGGCGGTATCGCTGGTACGATTGACAGCCAGGCGGACAGTGAGGCCTCGGTCAGCAACTGTGCTTTTATCGGCGGAACTTTGTATGCCACCGGGACCAATTCATCAAACTACAACCTCGTAGGCGGTATCGTCGGATGGATCCGTTCCCGAGCGGCAGCGACTGTCGAGAATTGCGCATCGATGCCTGCCCTCATCAAAAATTCCATCCAGAATGCTCAGAAAGGCAGTGACAACGCCGTATGCGTCGGTGGAGTAGCCGGTCTTGTCGGATTTAAGGACCAGGACGGTACAACTACGATAAAGAATTGCTGGTCAAATCTGGACCAGTCGAAGATTCTGGTGCGCTACAAGGCTATGAGCGATTTTACTTCTACATTCATCCACTACGGCTCCGTCTATGGAGGCGGTGGAACTTCTCTCGTCCTTGAGAATTGCTGGAGGGATGAGTCTTTCGCTCCGTATTCACGCAGCACAAGTCTTGACGCGGGCTGCCCGGGAATTGCTCCTGCTGCCTTTACCAACGGTACCCTGCTTGCCTCCCTCGGCTCGGGATGGGTGGCTTCCGCCTCCGGTTTCCCCGTTCCGAAAGGTACGCTGGCAGATCCTTCTCCCAAATCATCTACGGCAAAGCGTGTCAGCGTAATCGGTGACTCCATCTCCACTTTCGCCGGTTACATCCCCGCAGGATATAATTACCACTATCCGAATGCCGACGGCGCAGTAACCCAGGTAAGTCAGACATATTGGTACCGCCTGATCTACGATAAACTGTCCAATGCAGTGCTGGACCTCAATATGTCTTATTCCGGTTCTGCCGTAACCCGCAGCACGAACACCGCCAAGAGCGGCAACCACTGGTATGAGAACAGTTATATCCAGCGTTATATCCGCCAGGGCGGCGTCGGTAATCCGGACATCGTCCTCATCCACGGCGGAACCAACGACTGGGCCCATAACGACTGTCCTCTCTATCCCGGGGACAATGTGCTGTGCAAGAATGCCTATGCTCCCCAGCAAAGTGTTTTTGATGCCGTGTTCGAAGCTGCGGACAAGGCTCATTCATACGAAAAGGCTGCAGCCCTTCCCGATACCGACTTCCTGTCGGCGTATGCTAAATTGGTCAAGATGCTTCAGGAGCAGTATCCGGGCGTCAAGATTGTCTGCCTCGTCGGCGACTATCTCTCAGAGGGTGTCGAACAATGTGTGCTGAAGACCGCTGATCACTTTGGTGCCAAATCAGTGAACCTCCTCAGGGTCAACGGCTTCAACGACCAGGTCAATATGCCGAAACACGACTACAATGGTTCGGGTGGTTGTCATCCCAATGCAAAGGCAATGGCTTTCATTGCTGATAAGATTTATACAGAGCTTGGCTCTTGGCTTGAAAACTAGGTATTATGAAACGTATATTTTACAGCCTTCTGGCGGTCCTGCCGCTTGTTTGCGGATGCAAAGCTGAAACTCCTGAACCCGAAAACGGGACTCCCGTGGACACTCGTTATACCGTGTCCTTCGACGGCGTGGCTTTCGCCAAGGGAGATATGCTGAGCCTGCTTAATTCCAACTATAAAGGAGCGCTTACCGCTGAAACGTCCGGCGAAAGCGTGCTGTTCTCCGGAAAAGCGCCGAAACTGCCCTCTTCCGATCATTATCTTGCAGTTTATCCTCATTCAGATGCTTATGAATTGAAGGGGCGCACCGTGCAGTTTAGCCTGCCTTCTGTGGTCACGCCGGAGGTCGGCAGGACTACTGGCGCGCTAGGTGTGGGTTATTCCCAGGATGAGAGCATTGTCCTGCATCCAGTTACTGCATATCTGAAGTTCACGGTAAGCAGGGAGGATATTGTCTCGATGGTCTTTCGCTATGGCCTTAACAACGAAGGTGCGAAGGCATATATCGCCGGTACTTTAAAGGTTACTATGGGCTCCAACGGAATGCCGAGTGTGGCCATTCAGAACGGCGTCGAGGCTCTTTCCATCACCGACAGGATTCTTCCCGGAACATACAAGATCGCAGTCGCACCCGAGAAATACGACTTGATTTTCATCGATGTCACTACTTCCGAGGGAACTGACCGCGTGACCGTTTCGCAGTCCGGGAAACTCACGGAAGGGGACACAAAGGACCTTGGTACTGTCGATAAGGATCTCAACTTCGAGATTCCGTCCGACTTGCCTTCTCTGGAGCTTGTGAAAACGTCCGCTTCCACCGCGGCGGTAACTTGGAGCGCCACCGGATTCAATGACGTCTACGCCGACATCTCACAGAAATGGAGCGCTGGCATCTACAATGATCCCGACTGTAATGACTTGAGGGTAAGCTGGGATTTCCCTGTCGCGCTTTGGAATGTGTACGATGGCACGACCATCACCTCGCTGGAAGGCCCGTATTCTCCTCGATTCATCTTCACTTCGCTGGAGGCTTCGACCGACTATTACATAAAGGTTTGGCTCACGGACCATCCGACCTGCGTATCCAAACCCTTGAAAGTTACAACGGCGGCATCCGCTTTCGTGACGCTTCCGGATACTTACGCTAAAGAAGGCAGCGTTATACTTCAGGAGGACTTTGAGGAACTCCCATTAGGTGGAGACATCGCTTCACGCTGCTTCGGATTCTCAGACAAGAACAAGGCTTCCGCTCCTGCATTCGACGCTCCTTCCGGCGCCAATCCCGGAAAGCAGACGATTCGCGGCTTCGAGCATAACTGGTACTTGGTTTATCCCGGACTGGAAATAGGATTGTTCAATACACTGCGGGGAGCCATCTCCGGGACAAGGCTTAACGCCTGGACTTCGATTTCTGAAGACAACACCGACGGAAAGGTTCTTGCAAAGCCAGGCTATATAAAGCTCGGCGCGTCGGACAAAACCGGAGGTATCGTGACCCCGGCCCTGAACTGTCTGGAGCATAAGGCTGTGGTGAAACTATCCTTCAAGGCCCATCCGTACAGGGAGTCGGTAAATGATCCTCTGACGGCTTCTGTGCTTGTGCTCAATACTTCTCAGACTAATGCCTCCGTTCTCACGGACTATACAGTAGTCTCGAAGAAAGATTTCTCTATTGGGGAGAATCACGAATGGAAGGAGTTCAGCTTTGAATTGACTGTTCCTTCCGGATGCCGGCTTGCAATTTCTTCACGCAGGGCTTCCGGTTCAGGCCAGAGACGTATTCTGGTCGATGACGTCAAGGTGGAACTGATCGAGTATATCATTCAGACAAAGGTCAGCGAAATCAAGACCCCTCAGAATCTTATCGACTTCCTGGCTGCATCTGACACATACGAAGCAGGGGAGTTTGTCACCCTCGCTAATGATTTGGATCTCAGCGGTGTCACTCTTCCGACCGCATCATCCTTCCTCGGCGTATTTGACGGTGCCGGACACTCTCTCAAGAACTGGAACAATGATGGACATTCGCTGTTTGCCGCTCTCGGTAAGGAAGACGGAGCGGAAGGCAACGGCACGGTGAAGAACCTGGTGCTTGATGCTTCCTGTAAGCTCAGCGCTTCACTCTGCACGAACTTTGGCTTGATCGCCGGCGTTGTCAACAGCAGCGGTGTCATCGACGGCGTCATCGTGAATGGCGCTGTCCAGCCTCTGACGGTGAGCACTCTTGCCGCATCCCGTCTTGGTACTGTCGCCGGCGTGTCATATGGGCTTATCCAAAACTGCGTAAACAACGCCGCCATCTCCATCACGACATCCGAAGCAACCGACAACGTCTATTTCGGCGGTATCGTAGGTTTCATCAATTCCTCCGGCAGGCTTGGCCTCTATAACAACACCAACAATGGAGACATTTCCTATCGTGTAAACGGCAAAGGCAAACTCGTGTATATGGGTGGAGTCTCGGCCGGTACCAGCACGAGGAAACTGTCGGAGGCAAGCGATTCCCGCGGTATTGTCGACAGGTGCGTCAATACGGGCAATATCAGTTATTATCTCACCAACGGAGGGTCGATGGAAGACAATGCGGGAACGATAGGCAGCGGCAATTACATCAAGCTGGGCGGAGTTGTAGGATACTTCGAAGGTGATGTTACCAACTGCACTAACGGTGTCAGCGGTTCCACGACGAAGGGTACGGTCTCGGCGACTGTTCCTACGAATATGTCCGGCTCCTGTACGACCGGCCCGTCCATCGGCGGTGTTGCGGCTTTCGTCCTTCGGAATGTCACCGGCTGTACCAATTACGGCAAGGTTTATGTTAAGGGAACATTCGCGGGCGGTACCACGGATGCCCAGGGCGTGGGTGTCAATGCCAACTTCTGCGCAGGCGGAGTCGTGGCTCAGGCCGGCCCGTCTACGGGTGGCGCTTCTTACTCTGTCAGCGACTGTCATAACTACGGAGAACTGGACATCAATTCCTGGATGGCTACCGTAAACGGCACGGGGATGTACTTCGGTGGTATTGCCGGCTGGCTTAACCTGCCTGTAAGCCAATGTGTGAACGAAGGAACGATCAAGATCGTCACCAAGGGCGCGGCCAACTATGCCGGCGGCATCTATGGCCAGGGAGCTTTCGCGGCCGATCATCTGACCAACAAAGGCGAAGTGAACGTTACTTTGGAAAGAGACAATTCCGATACCGAAAATAAGCAGTGCGCCTCGTCTTACCACCGTATCGGCGGCATCGTGGGGTACTCGAACATCGGTCTGTCGGAAAGCACCAACTACGGCAAGATCGTGGTCAAAGGCTCGTCTCAGACAGGTGTATACTGTCCTCTTGTCGGCGGTGTGGCCGGTCAGGCGGGCGCCGCTTTCGCAACATCCAATAACGAGGGCGACATAGAAGTTGATTTCCCTGCAGACGGAACTAACGGACTTCGTGTCGGAGGTGTTGTCGGACACCTCGGAGGTATCAGCGTCACTGATGTTTATAGCAAGGGCGGCATAAGCGTTTCCGCCGGAACCCTGGCATCCAACCTGGTTGTCGGCGGAGTGATCGGGTGGAAAGCCGGCGCGGCCGTTCTGTCGAACCTTTCTTCAACTGAAGCTGCCAAGCCCATCCTCGTTCAGGTGTCGGAGATGAACAGTCAGTTCTTCGTCGGAGGTGTGGTAGGCCGTTTTGAGAATGAAACTGCCAATACTTACTCCGGATTGAAGAATTACAAACCTCTGTCAATGATTGTCGGCACTTCAACTTCGGGCGGTTATTCTTATCTCGGTGGTGTCGCCGCCTGCGACAAGGGTGGACAAACTTTCACTTCCAATGAGAATTACGGCAATGTAAGTTATACCGGACCGCAGAAAATGAGGGTCGGAGGAATTACTTCCTACTCCAATCAGGGCATTTCCGGCAACAAGGCTCAATGTGACATTAGCGTGAAGGCAACCGGGACGGATTTCTCTGAAGTAGGTGGCGTTATAGCATACACTGCCGCGACTGCTTTCAGCGACAACCGGTTCTCCGGTAATATCGACACATCGGAATCTGCCGCTAAGGTCTATACCGGCGGCCTGCTTGGAAAATCCAACGGAAACCAGGCCTTTAACGGCTGTACTTTCAGCGGCACGCTCAAGAGCGCCACTGGAAACAATGTCCCGGGTCTGTATGTCGGAGGCGTCCACAGCAACGACTTGAAAATGACGTTCGGTGACAATGCCAAGTGCACCGTAGGTGCCGGCTCCAAAGTGAACGGAGCGGCCGTCACGGAACTGAAGCTTGAGAATCTGGT
>CAMZIP010000051.1 GCA_947307265.1 uncultured Bacteroidales bacterium
CATCGTTGACAAGGTCATCGTAGCCGATCCCGCGCCGGAGAGCCGCCATAACAGCCCTGACAACCTGCCTTTCTATTAGTGGGTAAGATATTTCCCGGGATGCTTTCCGGTCAGGTGCATCTCTTCGTAGGTCTGCTGCAGACGCGGCAGATCGGTTGAGGCATCGCCCGTCATCTCGAACCGGCCGGCATTGCCCACGGTCTTCGTGCGCCAGTCGATAACGCCCATATACACGGGGATGCCCGCCTTCTGCGCGATGTAATAGAATCCGCTCTTCCATTTGCGGACCGGCTTGCGGGTGCCTTCGGGCGCTATGCCGATGTGGAAATGCTGGCAGGTCTGCATTTCCTTGACAATGCTCTTGACCAGGCCGGTGGAATGACTCCGGTCCACGGGGAATGCGCCCATCGCGCGCAGCAGCCAGCCCAAAGGCGGGAAGAACATCTCCTTCTTGATCATACACCGCAACTTGCAGCCCTGGGCGCCGTAATACAGCCACGCGAGCGCAAAATCCCAGATCGAGGTATGCGGCACGCCGAGGATGACGCATTTGTCTTCCTGCGGCACATCATTGAGGATCTTCCATCCGAAAAGGCGGAGTATTCCGCGACATACTTTCTTTTTCATCTCGAAATATGTTAACGGCGCCGGAACCAGGTGGTATCCGGCACCGTTAAAACTGTGAAGTATCCCAAGTATTACTTAAAGTTGGCCTGGGTGTAAAGGCCCTTCGTGATCTCCGAAATATCGGAAACCTCCTTGGACATTATCCAGTGGTAAGCGGGTGAACCAGAATCTCCATTGGAAATGCTCTGGACGATGTACATCTGTTCGAAAACCCAACCTCTGTACGACATATAGTTGACAGCGTCGAGGACGGAATTGAACGTGATGGGGCGACCGTTCTCATCTACGATCTGGCGGTCATTGGACCAGAACTTTGAAGCCTGTCCGAAATCGAACTCTACGTTGGTCTTGTTGGAGAAAAGATTCCTGACGTTGGAAACGATTTCGCAGTAAACCTTGAACGTTCCCTTTTCGGTGTTTGCGACAGTCCCGCCGGACTCGGGAATCTCAGTCTGTGCCGCTGCACCGAAGCAGAAGCCTGCCATAAGCAGCAGAGAGAGGAGCAGTTTTTTCATATCTATCAGATAAATAAATGGTTTATTATGCAGTTGATATCTTTATTTGTACAAATGTAGCGATTATTTATAATTTTGTAATCGTCTAAACAGGGAAACCACTATGAAAAGAATCCTTTCAGCTGTCGCGCTCTGCCTGCTTTCCGCAGGAGTGACCTGCGCCGACAATCTTCGTTTCGCCACCAATCCGAGTCTTTCGCCGGACGGCAGCAGCATCTATTTTGCCTATCAGGGCGGGCTGTACTGCGTCGCCACGAGCGGCGGCCAGGCCGTCAGCCTGCTTTCGATGCGCGGCCAGGCGGATTATCCCGTCGTCTCGCCGGACGGCCGCTACCTGGCTTTCAGCTCCGATATCAACGGCAATCTGGACGTGTTCGTCATCCCGGTCGGAGGAGGGGAGGTGCGCCAGTTGACCTTCCACGAGGCAAATGATTTCCCGACTTCGTGGTCTCCCGATTCGCGCTACATCTACTTCGAATCGAACCGCGAGGTGGCAAGCCGCACGACCTGGCGCGTCGCAGTCGAAGGCGGCACGCCGCAGCGTCTGTTCCCCGGTTATTTTACGACGGTAGTCAATCTGGTCGAGAATCCGGTCAACGGCGAATTCTATTTCAATGAATCCGGCGAGAGCATTTACTTCGCGACGCGAAAGCATTATATCGGCGACCATAACGCCGACGTGCTGGCGTGGAACCCCGCAAAGGGCGCGTACCGCAGCATTACGAATTACATTGGCAAGGATGCGTGGCCGATGGTGGATAGCAAAGGCAATCTCTACTATGTCAGCGACGAGGCCTGCCGCGAAGACAATATCGTGAAGTGGCTTGGCGACGGCAAGACGCAGCAACTCACTTCTTTCAATCATTCGCTCCAGTATCCGAAGATTGCATTCGACGGCTCGGCGATCGTCTATCTGCTCGACTACCAGATCCACGTGCTGGATCCGAAGAGTGGGGAAGACTCGGTGCCTCATATCACCCTGGCGGGTGGCAATCTGGACGTGCAGCGAGCATTCGAGAAGCAGAAGCCCGAAGATGCGGCCGTCTCGCCTGACGGCAAAAAGATGGCCTTCGTCATCCGCGGTTTGCTCTATGTTTCCGATGCCGAGGCAAAATACCTGCAGCGAATGCCGACTCCGCTGGACGAGCGCGTAAGCGAGGTGAAGTGGGCTTCCGACAGCAAGACGCTGGTCTATCTGCGCACCAACAAGGGCTGGTACAACCTCTACAAACTCAATGCGGATCTCTCCGGCAGCGAGGAGGTTCTGTTCGCGCCCGACCGCACCCTGAACAATCTTGAAGTCTCGCCGGACGGCAAAAAGTTCGCGTTCATCGACGGCACCAACAGCCTTATGATTCACGATTTCGAGAAGAATGTAACCGAAAAGGTGGCGGATGCAGAATTCTGGCCGTTCATTCCTATCACGACCTCCTTCTCGTATGACGGACGTTACCTCGCATTCGAGGCGATCAGCCGTTTCGAATACGATATTTACCTGTACGACCTGAAAGAAAAGACGGTCACCAACCTGACTAATTCGGCGGTTAGCGAAGAGGGTGCGGTATTTACTCCTGACGGCAAATACCTTTACTTTACGACCTCCGGCACGGAGACGTCGTTCCCCCGCGGAGCCGATATGCATCTTGTCAAACTTCCGCTCCGCAAATTCGATTCGAAGTTCAAGTCGTCTCACTATACCGGCCTCTTCAAAAAGGATAAAAAGGCAGCCGGCGATTCGGCGGTCGTGATAGACTTCAAGGATGTTCACCGCCGCGTCCAGCCGGTCCTGACGTCCGGTTATCAGACGGGCCTGTTCGTATTCCCCGCAAAGTCGAAACTCTTCTTCAACCAGTATAGAACCCGCGAGGTTTTTGCACTCGACCTGAACGACGAGAAAGCGCAGCCCAAGCCTGTCAATGGCCTCAAGCCTGGCAAATTCTTCGCTTCTAAAGACGCGCTTTAATGCCTCTCGAGCGACGGAACGGTCAGCAAGGTGGATCCTGACGGCCTGACGGCAAAGCCGATCGAGGTTGCCGTAGATGTCCGCAAGCAGTTGGGCGACGAATTCCGTCAGATGTTTTACGAGAACTGGAGTACGCTCGCGCAGAATTATTATGACGTAAACTTCCACGGCGCAGACTGGAACGAAGTCCGTACCCGTTACGAGTCGTTCCTGCCGTATCTCCATACCCGTCAGCAGCTTCGCATAATGCTCAACGATATGCTCGGAGAGCTCAATTCTTCGCACCTGAGGTTCGTTTCGAGCGGTTCGGAAGAGAAAACCGAAACCACCTTGAGTTCTGCTTGTACTGGTCTGATTTTCAGTGAAAAAGAGCCTTATAAGGTAGAGTCTGTGCTGCCTTGGTCGCCGGCCGACAGAGTAGGGGTGGACGTGAAGAAGGGCGATGTCCTGGTGGCAGTTGACGGCGTAAAAGTCAATCCCAAGGCCAACCGTGAGCAGTATTTCGCATCGGCTGTAAAGCGTGATGAGGTCCGCCTGACTCTGAGTCGCGGCGGTAAGGAGCACGAAGCGCTGATTCATACCGCTACTTCACAGCAAATATCTAATTTACAGTATCTTGCGTGGGAGGATGAATGCCGTGAGCGCGTTGATAAGGCAAGCAACGGCCGCGTGGCGTATATCCATATGAGAGCCCTCGGAAGCGAGGATCTCAATGATTTCCTGACCAAGATGCATACCGATGCCGCCAACCGAGATGCACTGATTCTGGACCTCAGATACAATAACGGCGGCAACGTGCATAAGGAAGTTATCGATTTCCTTCGCCAGAAGCAGCACTTCCGTTGGAGCTTCAGGGATTTCCCCGCAGTATCTCATCCCAACGTGACGCCGGCTGACAAGCCGATTGTAGTGCTCGTCAACGAGCACAGTCTCAGCGATGCGGAAGTAACGTCCAACGCAATCACGACGCTCGGAATTGCGCCGATTGTCGGAACTGAGACTTACCGCTGGATTATTTTCACGGGAGGCGTCGAACTTGTGGACGGTTCGTACACTAGACTTCCTGCGTGGGGATGCTATAATCTCAAGGGAGACGATCTCGAATTTTCCGGAGTCAAACCGGACGTATATGTTCGCAATACATTCGAAGACCGCGTGAAAGGGCGCGATCCTCAGCTCGATACGGCAATCAAGATGATACTCGAAAAACTCAGCGAATAATTCCTTATATAAAGTATATATCATCTTTAACACAATTTATATTATGTTAAATAGGTAATGGCGGCGCAGATACAGAAACTGATTCCTCTCCCCGAACGGATGCGGCCCAAGACGCTGGCTGAATATGTCGGCCAGACTCACCTTGTCGGCCCCGGTGGCGTTATCCGCAAGATGATCGACAGCGGCAATATCTCCTCTTTCATCCTCTGGGGTCCTCCCGGTGTCGGCAAGACGACGCTTGCAAAAATTATCGCAGGAACGCTGGACCGTCCGTTCTATACGCTCTCTGCGATCAGTTCCGGAGTCAAGGATGTCCGCGATGTCATCGACCGCTCCAAAGCCGAACGCGACAGTATTTTCTCCAAGGGCTCGCCGATCCTGTTTATAGACGAGATTCACCGTTTTAACAAGGCCCAGCAGGATGCCCTGCTCGGAGCCGTCGAAAGCGGCACCGTGACGCTCATCGGAGCCACGACGGAGAATCCCTCGTTCGAAGTCATATCTCCCCTGCTCTCGCGTTGCCAGGTCTATGTGCTTAAGTCACTGGAAGTTAAGGATTTAGAAGCACTCGTACAGCGTGCGCTGACCGAGGATAACTACCTAAAGACCAGGGATATACAGATAAAAGAGAAAGAGGCTCTCTTCCGTTTCAGCGGCGGAGACGCACGCAAACTTCTCAACGTGCTGGACATCGTCATTTCCTCATTCCCCGAGGATGCCGCTATCGTCATAGACAACAAAGTCGTTACCTCCTGCCTGCAGGAAAATATGGCTTATTACGACAAGAACGGCGAACAGCACTACGATATTATTTCCGCGTTCATCAAGAGCATTCGCGGCAGCGATCCCAACGGCGCGATATACTGGATGGCGAGGATGCTTGCAGGCGGCGAAGATCCGCTCTTCATTGCCCGCAGAATGCTTATCCTCGCGTCGGAAGATGTCGGCCTGGCCAACCCCAATGCCGCCCTCCTGGCGCAGTCCTGTTTTGACGCAGTCCATCAGATCGGAATGCCCGAGGCACGGATAATCCTCGCGGAGACCTGCATCTATCTTGCGACCTCGCCCAAGAGCAATTCGGCCATTATGGCCATCGATTCGGCGCTTGCACAGGTCCGCTCAGAAGGCACTCCGCCCGCCGTTCCGCTTCACCTTCGCAACGCACCTACGGAATTGATGAAGGAACTCGGATATGCGAAAGATTACCGATATGCGCACGATTTTGACGGCAATTTCGTAGATCAGGAATTCCTGCCCGAAGAGTTGTCAGGCTCAGTTTTCTACGAGCCCGGCAACAACGTAAAAGAAAATGATTTGCGAAAGAGATTGCAAAATCTTTGGAAAAAATATAATTATTAGTATCTTTGCAGCCGCTTTACGCAAAAAGGTCCATTAGCTCAGTTGGTTTAGAGCGCTTGCTTGACAGGCAAGAGGTCAACGGTTCAAATCCGCTATGGGCCACAAAAACAGACGAATACATCATTAGGCCGTGAGAAATGTAAACTTGGATGGTATTGTGCGTTTCGGCCTGTCTGTTGCAGCTTCCCTATTTTTAAGTGTCCTTTGCAGTGTTTTTTCTCCGTCGCCCGATCCGAGCGAATGGTATGCTCTTCTTGTTGGTTTTGCAACCATAGCCTGCGTCGTCATAGCCGGCAAGCATATTGACATCCCCAGTCGTAGAGAGGATGCAAAACCCGTAAAAAAGGTTATTCTTATTGCCCTGGCCGCATTTGTCTTTACCAACATTACCGTCGGTACGTTCGGTTTCGGCCCCGATTTCGGCGTCGTGGTTACCCTGCTTCTGGGAATCGCGGCGTGGATAGTTATCTGGACTATTTAGTCCGATCAGAATCCTCCTTTTGCGATATTGTCCGCAATCCCTGCCACCAGTCGTGCGCGGGCTTCGACTGATGCCCAGCCCATATGCGGCGAGAAACGCATCCGTTCGGGATGCTTCATATTGAGCAGCGGGTTGTCTGCGGGCAGCGGTTCGCGAACGAATACGTCCAGTCCTGCTCCGGCGATGATGCCCTCGTCCACTGCCTGAGCCAGTGCGGCCTCGTCCACGATACCACCGCGGCCCAGATTGATGACGAATGCCGTGGGCTTCATCAGACGCAGCCTTTCAGTGCCGATAAGTCCGTCGGTGCGGCTGTTGAGCGGTGCGTGAATCGATACCGCATCCGAGCGGCGCAGCAGTTCCTCGATTCCGACGCACGGGAAATCGGTGCAGTGGCCGGTGCCTGAAGTCGAATAGTAGATTACCTCCATCCCGAACGCCGTGGCGATGTCCGCGACCTTGTGGCCGATGGTGCCCATTCCCACGATGCCGAGAGTCTTGCCTTTCATTTCCGCGAATGAGCGGGAAAGATCTACGAACAGGCCGCCCTTGGTATATGAACCGTCTTTGACGCGCGCGTCGAAATAAGGCGCCTGGGAGAATAGCGAAAGCAGGTGCGTGAATGTCACCTGTACCACCGTGTCGGTCGAATAGCCGGCTACGTTGCGCACGGGAATGCCCCGCTCCGCCGCTGCATCCAGGTCGATGTTGTTGACGCCGGTCGCGGCCTCGCAGATGAGCCTCAGTTTGGGTGCTGCGGCAAGCAATTCGCGCGTGACGCGAACCTTATTGACTATCAATACTTCGCAGTCCCCCACCCGCTTTATTGCCTCCTCCGGAGTGCTTGAAGGATAGCAGGTTAACTCGCCGTGTGCGGCAATCATTTCGAGCGAACTGTCTCCCAGCGTCGCGGCATCCAAAAAGACGATTTTCATATATATAGGTAAGTGTTTTACGTTTATACTGCGAATATAACAATTATTTTATTACTTTTGCCGCGTCGTACGGACCCTGCATCAGCGCGCAAGGCGGCAAGGGGACCGGACGCGCTATGTTGTACTTAATACATTTTTATGAAAAGAAATGAAGAAACTACTCGTCTTCGCTGCAGCAATCTCGCTTTGCTGCCTTGCGCACTCGCAAGAGGCTGAAAGTCTCGGTAGTCACGCCGAGATGACCGTTATCCCCCGCGTAGATCTCAATTATGCGCCAGGTTCGTTCGATCTCGGTCAAACTTCGTTATTTACCCTTGTCGAGGGTAACTTTTCGGAAAACCTTTCCTTTACCTTTGCTGCCAATCTCGTAGGTCTCTCCGACTTGAGCGACCTGGATTTCGCGTGGCCCTACACGTCCCTCGGAAAGTCCAATCTCAACAATGCGCTTCAGTTCCTCAACGTTACCTATTCGCTCGGTAACTTTGACTTTACGCTCGGTAAGGACGTAATGACCTGCGGCGGTTTCGAGTATGACGCCTGGGACTGGGAAGTTCATCCCTGGTTCAGTTCCAATCTCTGGAACAATCTTCCCGCATACCAGTGGGGCGGCAAGGTGGCCTGGAATCTTCTTGACGGCGACCACGTCTTCAGCCTTCAGGGCTCGACCTCGCCTTTCGGTGAGAAACCTTTCGCAAGCGGCCTGTTCGCCGGTTCGTTCCAGTATCAGGGCACGTTCGGTCCGTTTAGCGTCAGGACCAACGCAACCGCACTCGAGACTTGCAAGAAGCATTTCGACTGGCTGTTCTCTGTCGACGGCAAACTCGATCTCGAGGCAGTTGTATTTACATTGGATTTCTATAATATCTACGATATTGCTTTTGATGCAGAAGACCTCCCCGTAGGTCTGGAAGCAGGACGTACCTACCGTTTCGAGTGCAGTCTTCCTCTCGGCGAGGACTGGACCGTCTCGGCGCACGGACAGTATGCAGTATGCAAGGCTGATCACGACCTCAATTTCTGGAAGGCCGGCGCAAACGTCGAGTTCCATCCCGGTGAGGCCCTGCACGTGAATGCATTCGGTATGTATGACGGTCTGGCCGCTGCCCCCTATTTCGGTATCGGCGCCCGTTACGAGATTTCATTCAACCTGTTCTAAGCGATGCCCAAGGATATCATCATCAATCTTGAGCACATTTCGAAGTCTTTCGGAGACAAAAAAGTGCTCGAGGATCTCTCGCTCTATATCCGCAAGGGTGAATTCGTCACGCTGCTCGGTCCTTCCGGCTGCGGCAAGACTACCATCCTGCGCCTGATTGCGGGATTCCTCCAGCCCGACGAGGGGCGCATCCTGATGGACGGCCGCGACATCGCGGGCATTCCTCCCTACCAGCGTCCGCTCAATACCGTTTTCCAGCGTTATGCGCTCTTCCCGCATCTGGACGTTTATGACAATATCGCATTCGGCCTGAAGCTCAAGAAAACACCTGAAGAAGAGATTCAGAAGAGAGTGCGTAAGGTCTTGAAACTCGTGGCGATGTCTGACTATGAGGACCGCGATGTGGAGACTCTCTCCGGCGGTCAGCAGCAGCGTATCGCCATAGCCCGCGCCATCATCAACCAGCCGAAGGTGCTGCTGCTCGACGAGCCGCTTGCCGCCCTCGACCTGAAGATGCGCAAGGATATGCAGATCGAACTCAAGGAGATGCATCGCAAACTGGGCATTACCTTCATTTATGTCACCCACGACCAGGAGGAGGCGCTGACGCTTTCCGATACCATAGTGGTGATGAACGAAGGTAAGATTCAGCAGATAGGTACTCCTACCGACATATACAACGAACCCGTGAATGCTTTTGTGGCCGACTTT
>CAMZIP010000052.1 GCA_947307265.1 uncultured Bacteroidales bacterium
GGCAAGCATTTGGGTTGTCCCCTGATCGGCTTGGCATTTAACTACCTGAATTTCACCAGATAGCTAAAAGTGCTACCCCCACTCAGAAGGGGTAGCACTTTCAGTATCTTGCGGTGTATCTGCCGGTTAAGTGCCAAAGCAAATCAGCCTAGCACAAAGCCGTACACGCTTACGCTTAGGATGACAAAAATAAAGCCGGATGCGCGAAGCCTGGTGGAGCCGAGATAGTTATACTATTTGCAAAGCCGAAGGGCGTGCAAAAGTATAACTTCGAGGCGCGTGGGCAGCCGGCGGGCACAGAATAGCACTCGAAGGAAATAGATCTTTCGCTTCGCTCAAGATGACAGAGTGGCTTCGCTCAGGATGACAGGGAAAGTAGCCGGCTGCGCGAAGGCAAAGCCGGCGGAATAAAAAGTCAGTCGGTGTAGCCGGTGTCGTCGAGGGTCGGGGCGGCGGAGGCGGCGACGGCAAGACGGTCGCAGCGTTCATTTTCCGGATGGCCGTTATGCCCGCGAATCCAGTGGAAGCGGACGCGGTGGCGGCGGTACAGGGCAAGGAAGCGAATCCAAAGGTCAGGATTTGCCTTCTTGGCAAAATCTTTCTTCTCCCAGGAAAACACCCACCCCTTCTCTACCGAATCCACCACATAGGACGAATCGCTCCAGATTGTGACTTCGGCGTTCTCCCAACGGATCGCTTCGAGACCGACAATGACGGCCAGAAGTTCCATACGGTTGTTGGTCGTACGGCGGTAACCGCAGGAGAACTCTTTCTCCAGCGTGCCGCAACGCAGAATGGTACCGTAGCCGCCCGGTCCGGGATTGCCCGAGCAGGCGCCGTCGGTGTACATCACAATGGGCTGACGCTCCATACCGGGATGCTATTCGGGAAGAATGGTCTTCTCGTGCTTCGGTCCCTCGAAATGACGGATCTCCAGAGGATTGCTCGTGAGTTCGTCATACTTCGCGCGGTTGTGGCAGATATCTACGGCCGCGTGGATGGCTGTAATCATCGGCCCCGGATTGGCGAGGCACTTGCCTGCAATATCGAACGCCGTACCGTGGTCGGGCGACGTGCGGACGATGGGCAGACCTGCGGTAAAATTGACACCGTCGTCGAATGAGAGCGCCTTGAAAGGAATCAGGCCTTGATCGTGATACATCGCAAGCACAGCGTCAAACTTCGTCTGCATACCGGTGCTGAAGAATCCGTCAGGAGAGAACGGTCCGAATGCCAGGATACCCTGCTGGTAAGCCTCATTGATGGCGGGAATGATATGGTCGATCTCCTCCGTACCGAGGGTACCGTTATCGCCTGCGTGAGGATTGAGACCGAGCACGGCAATCTTGGGCCGCACAGCCGCAAAATCGCGGACAAGCGTCCGGTTCATCAGCTGCAGCTTGCTCACGATCAAATCCTTGCGGATGGCATCGGCGACCTTTGAGATGGGCAGGTGATTAGTCAGCACACCTACGCGAAGATGCTTGGAGCAAAGCAGCATAAGGCTTTCCTTTGCATTGAATGCGTTGGTCAGGTACTCGGTATGGCCGGGGAACTTGAACGATGCGCTCGCGACCAGGTACTTGTTGAACGGAGCCGTGACAAGTGCATCGATGGCGCCGGCCTTGAGATCGGCGATGGCCGAGTCAAGCGCGATGACCGACGCCTTGCCACCGTCCAGCGTAGGCTGTCCGATATCGATGGCCAGATTGTCCGGGACGCAGTTGATGATATTGATACGCTTGGGACGGGCATCAGCAGCCGTATTGATGATATTGGTTGCAATCTGCTCCGTCTCGGGAACAAGCTTGCGATATATGCCGAAAAACCTGGACGAACCGTAAAGCACGGGAATACACGAGTCGAACATACGGCCGTCGGAAAAGGCCTTGATGATGACTTCGTAGCCAATGCCGTTGGTATCGCCCTGGGTAATGCCTATGATTGTCTTTTGTGCCATAATCATTTAGTTTTGAAAACGCAAGTTAATAATTTATCCTTAACTTTGCGCTATGCAGAGCATTTTAGACAGCGATATAAAGTTCCTTCCGGGCGTCGGACCGCGGCGAGCGGAGCTTCTCGGCAAGGAGCTGGGAATCTTTACATTCCGCGATATGCTCTACACTTTCCCGTTCCGGTACGTGGACCGTTCGAAGTTCTATTCGATACGGGAGATCGACTCAGAGTCGGCATACATCCAACTTCGCGGCCGCATCACCCGTTTCGACCTGACCGGCGCGGAGCGCAAACGCCGCCTGGTGGCTGATTTCACCGACGGAACTGGCACGGTGCAACTGGTATTTTTCCAAGGCATCAAATGGGTCGCCGACCGCCTCAAGAAGGACGGGGAATACATCGTTTTCGGCAAGCCGTCGCTGTTTAACGGAACGTTTAACTTCGTGCATCCGGAAATTGAGCCGGCTACCGAAGGCACACCGACGATGGCGGGCCATCTGGTCGGCATCTATACCAGCACCGAGAAACTGCGCAACGGCGGTCTGAGCAACAAGGCTTTCGCCAAACTCGAGGCTGTCCTGCTCGAGAAAGTGCTGCCGTCCGTGAGTGAGACTTTACCGGCATACATCGTCGAATCGCGGCACCTCTGCCCTCTTCGCGACGCACTGCAGAATATTCATTTTCCGCAGGACGGACGGCAGTTGGACCGCGCCACCGAAAGGCTAAAGTTCGAAGAACTTTTCTACCTCCAGCTTTCCCTGCTGAGGCAGAAAACGGTCCGTATGCGCAGCATCAACGGCCTTGTCTTCGAGAAGATCGGCAACGCATTCAACGGCACTTACGCCAATCTCAAATTCCCCCTCACCGGGGCGCAGAAGCGGGTTCTCCACGAGATTCGGAAGGATGTCCTCTCCGGAATGCAGATGAACCGACTGCTGCAGGGCGACGTGGGCAGCGGCAAGACGCTGGTCGCCATTCTCGCGGCGATGATGGCCATCGACAACGGCTATCAGGCCTGCATTATGGCACCTACGGAAGTCCTTGCCAACCAGCATTATAACGGCGTTTTCAAATATATCGAAGGCACCGGGGTGAAGGCGGCACTGCTCACCGGCAATACCAAAACCGCAGAGCGGCGCGCCATCCACCAGGGCCTCGAAGACGGCTCCATCAACCTGATTTTCGGTACGCACGCGCTCATTGAGGATGACGTCTGCTTCAAGCGCCTCGGCCTTGCCGTCATAGACGAGCAGCACCGTTTCGGCGTAGAGCAGCGTTCGCGCCTCTGGCGCAAATCACGCGTCTGGCCGCACATCCTCGTGATGACAGCGACGCCCATCCCCCGCACGCTGGCGATGACGCTCTACGGCGATCTGGACGTATCAGTCCTGGATGAGATGCCGCCGGGCCGCAAACCGATTGTAACGGTTCACTGGACCGATCACCAGCTCGGCAAACTCTACGCATTTATGCGTCAGCAGATTGCCGAAGGACGGCAGGTATTTATGGTATATCCGCTTATCGAGGAGTCCGCAAAGATGGACTACAAGAACCTTCAGGATGGGTATATGACTATAACCGAGGAATTCCCCGCCCCGAAATACGTGACTGCGGTGGTCCACGGCCGCCAGACAGCCGAGAACAAGGCATTCGATATGGACCTTTTCGCCAAAGGCAAGGCACATATTCTGGTAGCGACTTCCGTCATCGAGGTCGGCGTGGACGTGCCCAACGCTTCGGTGATGGTCATCCAGAGCGCCGAACGGTTCGGTCTTTCTCAGTTGCACCAGCTTCGCGGACGCGTAGGCCGAGGCAGCGAGAAGTCATATTGCATCCTGATGACCGGCTATAAACTGAGCGACGAGTCGCGCAAGCGCATCGACCTGATGTGTCAGACAAATGACGGATTCCAGCTGGCGGAGGCGGACCTCAAAATGCGCGGGCCGGGCGATTTCGAAGGCACGCGCCAAAGCGGTCTGGCCATCGACCTGAAGATCGCCAACCTGGCAAAGGATTCGCCGATGCTCGCACAGGCGCGCAGCCTCGCGCAGAGCATTCTGGACCGCGACCCGCAACTTTCCGCACCCGAAAACGCACTTCTCCAGGCCAATCTTCCGGCTCGGCAGGAGATTGAGGATTTCAGCAAGATTAGTTAGAATGGTACGTTTCTTAAGTCTTTCAAGCGGCAGTAACGGCAATTGCTATTATATAGGCAACAGCGAGCATTCCATAATTATCGATTTCGGCATCGGCGCCCGCACCGTCAAGAAGCGGCTTTCCGGTTTTGGCATCGACCTCGAAGCAGTGAGCCTGATTCTCGTTTCGCACGATCACTGGGATCATATCAAGAGTCTCGGAACGTATGTCGAACGGTTCCACAAACCGGTTTACGGCACACGGGAACTGTTCAAGGCGCTGGAGCATCATTTCTGCACGGCAGGCTGCATCCGTTCGGAACGCAATATTCTCGAAAAGGGACAGACCGTGAATGTCTGCGGTTTCAGCATCACGCCGTTCGAGGTGCCTCACGATGCCGAGGATACGGTCGGATATCATATCTGCACCGAAGGCCACCGGTTTACGTTTATGACCGATATCGGAGCCCCGACGGACGAGGCCGTGTATTATGCTTCGATGGCGGACCATCTTATCGTGGAGTCCAATTATGATCTCGATATGCTGCTCAACGGCCCCTATCCGCCTGAACTGAAGGCGCGCATCCGAAACGGACACGGGCATCTTGCAAATGACCAGACTGCAGCCCTGCTGCAGCGCTGCTGGCATTCGGAGTTGAAGGACGTGTTTCTTTGCCACCTGAGCGAGCATAACAATACCCCGGCGCTGGCGCTGGCTTCTGCACGGCAGGCGTTGGATCTCGTAGGCGGAAGTTCCATCCGGCTGGTGGCTCTTCCCCGTACCGAGCCGTCCCGTCTGTACGAGTGGGAATAGGCGGTTTTTCGCCAGACGGGGTGCCAATTCCCATAAAATGACTATATTCGCACCAACTTTTTGATACGATTAGATTATGAAGAAGATTTTTACTCTTGTCGCTCTTGTGCTGATCGCTTTCAGCGCAGATGCAAAGAAGACTTTTGATTTCGAAGATAACGGCAGGCGCCTCGAGATCGGTTTCAATCTCGGCCAGGTAGGACGTAGCGGTTTTATGCCTCTGAAGCAGTCCGACCATAATGCTTTTGCCCGTTTCGGCTGGGGTGTTAACGCTGTTATCGGCGGTGTCTATGTCGATTTTACCTGGGCTTCCGCTCAGCATAAGTTTGACAATCACATTTCCCCGGAACTGTATCACGATAACGAGGCTTTCAGCATCAATGCGGGTTATCAGATTCCCGTTACCGACTGGTTCCGCTTTATGCCGGTTTTCGGTTATTCGCAGACCAATGAGGGTATTACCGACTGCTCTACGATCAATTTCTCGAGTTCCAACAGCAGCGTTACGCTGTACCACGACTATAATGTTACTCCGGGCACGCGCGTCCACAGTTTCAACTATGGTCTCGGCATTTCGATTCAGCCGCTGAGTTTCATCGTCATCAATGCTGTGGCTACGAAGCACGCCCTCTACGGCGGCACCGCTTTCGCCCGGGGTTCGAACAGAAGGTAATTCGCTTCGCCGCATATCACACAGATGGCCCCGCCCCGCGAGGCCATCTTTTTTGTTTACCGACCGACCGCTCCGCCGGCTGCGCGAAGCCTGGTGGAGCCGAGATAGTTATATTATTTGCAAAGCCGAAGGGCGTGCAAAAATATAACTTCGAGGCGCTAAAGCGAGGCCGGCGGACAGAAAGGAATTGTAGCGGAGCGAGCGTTCGGCGGGGTTATTCTTCGCCGAAGTAGGAGAGCATCATAGGAACGCGTTCGGCGTCGGGGGCCTGTGCGACGGCGATCATCGCCTCGAGGTGGGAAGTGTGACGTTCGACTCTCTGGCGGTATTCGGACTCCGGAAGACGCAGATTGTCTTCGGTAAGACGTTCGAGTGTCAGATGCAGCAGCGAGGCCTTGAAGCCCGGAATGTAATTGACGATGTCACGGCGTGCAAGCGCTTCCAATCTCTCCTTTACCACGTCAACCGCATAATGGCCGTTGCGGGCGATGCGCTCTTCGTCGATTGCTACGTAGCCGCTGAACAGACCGGTATAGGTGCGCATCAGCACTTTGATAAACGTATCGAGCCCGTAATTAGTAAGCTGAACGCGATACAGCGCATCCCGCGAAATCCTGAAATTGAGTTTCGAGGGTATGTCCATTTCTTCGGTCAGCGTCCAATAGCCGGACTGCTCGATATATTTGACCGCGTTATAAGCGGTCGCGGCATTGAGCCGGTAATGGTGGGCGAATTCTTCGATGACGAATTTACGGCTCGTGCCCTTCCCTTCTTCGTAAGGAATATTGAGATACTGGAATACCTTCTGGTAAATGTCGCGTATGTAATCCAGCGGCGGGAATGTCGTGCGCGTAATCTGCCGCAGGCGGCGAATGTCACTGTCATTCCAAAGCAGTACGGCCCACGAAGGCTCGCCGTCGCGACCGGCACGTCCTGCTTCCTGGAAGTAGCCCTCAAGCGTGGCAGGCATATCATAGTGGCAGACGAATCTCACGTCAGGCTTGTCTATGCCCATTCCGAACGCGTTGGTGGCAACGATTATCCGCACGTCGCCCCGCATCCAGGCATCCTGCACATCATTTCGCTTCGCGCGGTCCATACCGGCGTGATAGCATTCGGCGCTGATGGACTGCGACTGCAGGAACCTCGCCAGGTCTTCCGTGCCGCGCCGTTTGCCTGCGTATATTATTCCGCTGCCCGGAAGCGCGTTGCAGACCTCGAGCAGTTTGCCGAGTTTATCTTCCGCCTTGCGGAACTGGTATGACAGATTGGGACGGAACTGCCGCGAATGAGATTCGGCTTGCGGAAATTGAGTTTCTCCATTATGTCTTCCGCGACCTTCGGCGTAGCCGTAGCAGTCAGCGCAGCGACGGGAACGTTTTCCCCCGCAATCGGCCTGATGGCGGCAATCTCGAGATAGTCCGGACGGAAATCATAACCCCATTGGGAAATGCAGTGCGCCTCATCCACGACTATCATACTGACATCCATCATCTGGAACCGCGTGCGGAAGAGATTGCTCTGGAGACGCTCGGGTGATACGTAGAGGAACTTGTATTCGCCGTAAATGGCATTGTCGAGCGTAATGTCAATCTCGCGGGCAGTCATACCCGAATGCACTGCAAGTGCCTTGATTCCGCGGCGCGAAAGATTCTGGATCTGGTCTTTCATCAATGCCACGAGCGGCGTCACGACGAGGCAGATTCCCGGCCGCATCAAGGCCGGAACCTGGAAGCAAATCGATTTGCCGCCGCCGGTCGGCAGGATGGCAAGCGTATCGCGGCCTTCGAGCAGCGAAGAGATAATCTCCTCCTGCATCGGCCGGAACGATTCGTAACCCCAGTATTTTCGCAGCGTCTCAAGCATATCGTTACAAAGATAAACAAATAATTCGTACCTTTGCGGCCACAAAAAACATCAAAACAACATTGCAATGAGTAAATTCGATTTGAGCCGCTACGGCATCACCAACGTCGGCAAGGTCTTCTACAATCCCTCCTATGACGATCTCTACAAGGCCGAGACGGATCCTTCTCTCACAGGTTTCGACCGCGGACAGGTCACCGAACTCGGTGCTGTCAACGTGATGACCGGTATCTATACCGGCCGCTCGCCCAAGGATAAGTTCTGGGTAATGGACGACGTCACCCGCGATACCGTTTGGTGGACTTCTGACGAATATAAGAATGATAACAAGCCCGTAACCCCGGAGGCTTGGAAGGAACTGCGCAAGATCGCAGCAGGCGAACTCTCCGGCAAGGACCTTTATGTCGTAGACGCATTCTGCGGCGCTAACGAGGCAACCCGCATCAAGATCCGCTTCATTATGGAAGTGGCCTGGCAGGCTCACTTCGTACGCAATATGTTCATCCGTCCGACCGAGGAAGAACTCAAGAACTTCGGCGAGCCCGATTTCGTGGTGCTGACGGCATCCAAGGCAAAGGTTGACAATTATAAGGAACTCGGCCTCAATTCGGAGACCGCAGTCGTGTTTAACCTCACCGAGAAGATGCAGGTTATCATCAACACCTGGTACGGCGGTGAAATGAAGAAAGGTATGTTCTCCTATATGAACTACCTCCTCCCGCTGAAGGGCATCGCTGCTATGCACTGCTCCGCAAACGTCGGCAAGGACGGCAAGACTGCCATCTTCTTCGGTCTGAGCGGCACCGGCAAGACCACCCTCAGCACGGATCCGAAGCGCGCCCTGATCGGTGACGACGAGCACGGCTGGGATGACGAAGGCGTCTTCAATTTCGAGGGCGGCTGCTACGCAAAGGTTATCAATCTGGATAAGGACAGCGAGCCGGATATCTACAACGCAATCCGCCGCGACGCACTGCTGGAGAATGTCACCGTAGATTCAAAGGGCCATATCGATTTCGCAGACAAGAGCGTTACCGAGAACACCCGCGTTTCCTACCCGATTTATCACATCGAAAATATCGTCAAGCC
>CAMZIP010000053.1 GCA_947307265.1 uncultured Bacteroidales bacterium
TAACTTCTAATTATCAATCACTTGATATCAGTTGCATTTACATCTTGAATCCGGGTTCTGAGAGGGGGTAGCACTTTCGGCTATCGGGTGAAATTCAGGTAGTTAAGTGCCAAGCCGATCAGGGGACAACACAAAGGCTCGCCAAACAAATTGACAACCTAAATGAAAGGCCAGACGGAAAAATGCGGCAGGGCGATGTGCCTTGTAGCATATTCTGAGGCCGGTCAGCCTGCCGCATCGCCTATTTTTGGCCTGTGCGGCAGATCAACCTGACTTGGAATAACGTCTGTGGCGGATTGGCTTGCCGCAAAAGCGCAACAACTAAACTTGGATACAGATCATCCGCTTTTTATACGAAGAAAGTGTAGGCCCGGTTACAGTGAATCTATTATATATAAAATCTTATCTGGAAGAACATCCAATCCAAAGTACAGATGACTTTCTGAATAACCAAGGAACTGCACATAATACTCCATCTGCCTCAATCAATCAAACACTTTTGCAAAGGTAAAAAAAATCTTACCTTTGTATTGGAATCCCCGTGTGTCCCTGAGCAATCAAACACGCGGGTTTAGTCTTTTATAAGGGCCCTGGAGTCTAGCCCTCCAGGATGGTGAGGCGGAGGAGGTTGAGGGCGTTGGAGGCGAAGCGCTCGATGTTTGTGGCGCGGTTGGAGCGGAACTGGACACGGCGGGTGTTGACCGTGACGCTGCCGTCGTTGTTGCGGCGGGCAGCGGCGATCCAGGCCATTCCGACCGGTTTATTCGGCGTTCCGCCGGTAGGCCCTGCAATACCTGAAGTAGCCACGGAATAATCCGTACCGAGGTGTCGGAGTACGCCTTCAGCCATTTCGCGGATGCACTCCTCGCTCACGGCACCGTGCTCGCGCAAAGTCTCCTCGCGCACGCCGAGGACATTCATCTTGACCGAATTATCGTACGAAGTAACCGAGCCGTAATAATATGCCGAACAGCCCGGAACGGCCGTCATAAGGGCAGAAATACGCCCGCCGGTGCAGGATTCTGCGGCAGACATCGTCTTGCCGCGGGAGAGCAGGAGACGCCCGATGGCGGTCGGCAGATCATCCTCGCCCTCGCCGTACACTGCATCGCCCAGAAGAGCCTTGAGTTCCTCTGCAAGACGGTCGATATGCTCTCCAGGGCCCATTTCCGTAAGGCGCAGACGCACGCCCAGAGTAGCGTTGGGAAGGTAGGCCAGATGCACGTTTTGCGGCAGGGCATCCTCCCATTCGCGGATACGCTCGGCCAGCACCGACTCCGGAATGCCGAAGGTCACGATGGTCCTGTGGGTAATGGCATCCAGTTCGAAATGGGCGCGGATATCATCCATCACGCTGTCCAGCAGGCCGAGGGCCTCGAAAGGCACGCCGGGAAGCGAATACAGCACCGAAGAACCGTTGCGTCCGAGGCCGCGGAATGCCATTCCGGGCGCAGTGCCGAGGTGATTGGGCAGCACCTCGCAGCGGTCCGGGACCTGCGACTGGGCGCGATTCGTATCAAGCATCCCGATGCCTCGCGCGGCGAGAATCTCGCAGTTGATACGGTACTGTTCCTCGCTGTCGCGATAACCCTCGGAGCCGCTCAGGACGCGCAGGCAATCCTTCGTGATATCGTCGCGGGTGGGGCCGAGGCCGCCCGTGGATATGACGATGTCGCTGCGGTCCAGCGCCTCCGAAAGCCGGGCGAGAATCTCGCTACGGTCATCGGCAATCGAAAGATGGTACAGCACTTTAATACCGAGAGACTGCAGTGCGCGTGCGATATGGGACGAATTGGTATCGACGATCTGTCCGATTAGGATCTCATCGCCGATGGTGCATATAGTGGCCGTTTTCATAGGTCAATTCTTGATTTTCTTCTTGGAATAACGCTCCGGATGGCGTTTCTTGTCAGTCTTGACGAGCAGTTTCAAGGTCTTGCGGATGAGCCTCGGGCCGTTGTAGATAAAGCCCGTATGCATCTCTATCAGCGATGCTCCGGCATCCAGCACCTCCAGCGCCTGCTCGGGCGTCATAATACCGCCGGAAGCGATAATGGGAATCAGGCCCTTGGTGCTCTCCTTGACGTGGCGCAGCATTTCCAGCGTGCGGCTGTAAACCACGGCTCCGCTGAGTTCGCCGTTGCCGATTTCCTCGAGCAGTTCCTTATCCGTCTGCAGGCCCTTGTGAGACATAGTCGAACCGTTGACTATAATGCCGTCAAGGCCGTAACTCAGAATGAGTTCGCAGATGGCGTCGGCGTCCTCCGGCGAGCAGTCCGGGCGGAGTTTGATGATGATCGGGCGGTATTCGTCATTGAATCGGCGAATGCTCGTGACGCGGTCCACAACCTCCTGCAAAGTATTGATATGCAAGCCGTAGGAATTGATGACCATGGCGTCCATAAAATCATAGCAGAGGGTATAGAGGTGGTCAAATTCCTCGATGCTCTTTTCCGGATTGGAATCAAAACCGCGTGAGAGGTTGCCCAGGACGCGGATATTGCGGGGCGGATTGGCCTGTAGGTTCCTGATGGCAGAACGCACTCCGTTATTGGCGTGACCTGCGCGGTTGACGATGGAACGGTCGGCCGGCAGCCAGAAACAACGGGGGCGGGGAGTACCCTCCTGCGCCTTCTCGGTAATGGTGCCGATTTCCACGAATCCCGGCCCCAGGGCCGCGAAATCGTTGTAGTACTCGGCATTGATATCGATACCTGCGGAAACGCCTATAGGGTTGCGGAAATCAACACCGAACAAGTTGCGGTGCAGGCTGGGGTGGTTTACCGTGAATCTCCTTCTGAGGATGAACTGTGCGCCGGGAATATGACGCGCCAGCCTCAGACAGCCTTTGATAAGGCCGGCCGAAACCTCAGGACTAAACCTGATCATCCAATGTTTGAGAAGACTGCGGTACATCCTATATAATATAAGGTAACCGCCGGCAAAGATAAAGATTTTTCGTTATCGTTCTTCGTATGTCCCGTCTTCGTAAAAAACCATAATACGGGCGATGCGAGGTTTGGATTGCGACGCACGAGGAGTCGCAGGAATATCATCTACGCGATTCTCAGACACTTGAGAGGGTTCGAAAACCTCTGTAACCTCCTGTTGCTCAGCGGGAAACAGTGTATTTTGCGCCTGTCGCGGCTGAGACTCTGAAGTCGGCATTTCTGCCGAAAACAGGGTGAATTCCCGCTCTTCAGGCGAAAATGCCGGGGGAAGGTCGTCGATTTCGGGAGTCGAGGCGGGGAGGGCAGTCGAATCTTTGTAAGGTTTGCCTTTTCCGGAAATCAGCCATTCGATGTTGAAGTTCGGGAAGCGGCTTATCAATTTCGAGATGAAATCGTAACTCGGATTGTTGCGACCCTTGAGTAGGTGGGTGAGGCCCGAACGCTGGATTCCCAACTCTTCGGCGAACTGGTTCGGCGAGAGCTCTTCCATTTTAAGCAGCATTTCGAGGCGTGTTGCGAAGGTGTCCATCTTGTAAATCTTTACAGATACAAATGTAATCAAAAATATTGTAAAATGAACGATTTTTATCGCCGCCTGTTCACTTTACAAATGTATAATACAGGAGTACAGGACTAAAATGTGGATAAAGCCGCCTTCCGTAATCTCCTAAATACTTTATATGACCTATGTAACTAATTGGGAAATAGTGATATAAATATATTTTTAACGCCCGTAACTCGCTGATGTTGATCGTTTTGTCGGGGCTCCGGTCGAATCGGTTGTTTCCGGATATAAAAAGTAATTTAGATAAACTTCGTAAAATACTGGGTTTATGCTACTTATGTCGTCTAATATAAAACTATGATTAAGTTTTGCACATATCTGGCGCGCCTGTTGACAAAACCGGTTGATAACATTTGTAAATGTTGATAACTTTCCGCCAAATCCCGCAAAACGCACTACTTGTAAAATACGGTTGTATAATTTTGTAAACAAAAGAATCGCAAAAAAACGCTGAAAACGCCTATTTTTTACAATTTTGAGCCTCTGGCGGAGCGTTGATCATCTCACGGACCTCCGTGCGATTCTCGCGAAGATGTCTCTCCCCCATCTGCCTTGTCAATCCCTTTTCTACGCATCTGCAGGGCCGATTTTTGATGAAAAATACTTTTGTTCGGATTTTGGCTCTGAAAACCGCCTTTTTTGGCTAATTTTGCACCTATGATACCTGACATCCGCATACAGGACTATACTTACGACCTCCCTGAAGAGCGTATTGCGAAGTATCCTCTGTCCCGGAGAGACGCTTCTAAACTGATGGTCTGCACCAGCCAGACTGGTTTTGCCCCTCAGGAGGCCATTTTCAGCCAAATAGACGGCTTTCTCCCCCAAGGGGCATTAATGATATTCAACGAGACCAAAGTCGTCCCTGCGCGCCTCTTTTTCCGCCGTGAGAGCGGTGCGCTAATCGAGATCTTCTGCCTCGAGCCGGCTGAACCCTCCGATTACCAGCTTTGCTTCGCTTCTACGGAGCGCTGCAGGTGGAAAGCGATAGTCGGCAACCGCAAGAAATGGAAGGGCGACACTCTCTCTCTTGCCGCTGACGGCCAGACACATCCCGAAGCCGCTGCATATCAGTTGAAAGCCGATCTGATTGAGGTGGACGGCAATTCCTGTATAGTGGAATTCAGCTGGAGCGGAGGGGCAAGTTTCTCGCAGGTGCTCGCCTGCTGCGGAAATATCCCCATCCCGCCGTATCTCAAGCGCGAAACCGAAGCCCTGGACCTGGAGCGTTACCAGACGGTATATGCCCTTATGGAAGGCTCTGTGGCTGCTCCTACGGCCGGTCTGCACTTCACTGACAATGAACTTCAGCGCATCGATGTGGCCGGAATACGCCGTCGCACGGTTTGCCTGCACGTAGGCGCGGGCACGTTCCTGCCGGTAAAGGCAGAGCGAATTGCCGACCATCATATGCATACGGAGCCGTTTGAGGTATCTGCTACGATGCTAAAGGAACTTCGCGACCAGATTGCCGCAGGAAAGCCTATAGTTACTGTCGGAACCACCTCTACGCGCTGCCTCGAGTCGCTTTATTATCTTGGCGTGCAATGCATAGAGCACGTTGCGCCGGATGCGGTGCGGCAGTGGGAGCCGTATCGCGACGAGGGGTATCTGCCATCGACTGTCGAGGCTCTCGACGCGCTTATTGACTTTTTGTCAGTCCGCGGCGAAGACCGACTCGTCTCGCGCACGGGCATAATCATCGTTCCGGGATTCAAATTCCGCGTTGCAGACTACCTGGTGACCAATTTCCACCAGCCGCAGAGCACCCTGCTGCTTCTGCTCGCTGCCTTCGTGGGCCAATCGTGGCACGATTTATATAGTTTTGCTCTCGGGCACGGATTCCGTTTCCTGAGTTACGGGGATTCGTCGCTGCTTCAACGAAATAACAATCAACAGATATGAAAAATTTTCGCGTAATAATTCTTATTGTGGCCCTTGTGGCATTGATTCCTTCGGCTTACTGGCTACTTGACCGGTACGGACTGAAGAGTGAAAAGGCTGCGATTGCAGCTGTGCAGGAGGCCGAAAAGGCGCCGCAGCAGGCTCCGGAGGTCAATGCGGAGACTCCCGCAGAAGCACCTGTCGAAACTCCTGCTGAAACCCCCGCTGAGCATTCGGCAGATGCAGCCGCACCCGCACAGCAGTTTGAAGATATCGTAGTTCCTAAAGGCCACGGCCGCCAGGTTTCGGAAATCCAGGCTCCTCCGGCAGTCGACAACCAGATGTCCCACAGCGGCTATATGACGTTTGCATTCATCGTATTCGGCCTTCTGGCCATAGCGCTCATATTCTCGATGCTGGGCGGCAATATCGCCTTAGGTACGCTGTTCGGTATGACGATAAGGATTCTCATAGGTACGCTGCTGGTATTCGGTATCGGATATCTCATCGTCCGCCTCACGATGGGCGTAGTAGGGATTGTATGGTACTTCTTCGCACCGCTGGTGGTCCTGGCAGTATTCCTGTATTTCTACAACCGTGGCCGCAACAGCACACGCCGCAAGGCCGCTTCCACATCGGTTCGCAAGAGCGCGGCAGACAACGCCGCGGCACGTTATGATTTTATGGTGCTGTTTGCATCGCTGCTGGCAATGCTGGTCTGGACCATCGTTGCCCTGATTACCGGAAACCCGAGCCACTATCTGGTGGTTCCGATGGCCGCTGTCTGCCTCTCGATTCTGCTGCTCAAATTTACCCGCTGGCGCATCTGGCCCCTGCTGGCCGTGCTGACAGTCGTGCTCTATACGCTGCTTTATTGCGTTCCCGCAAGTTTCAATCCGGCTGCCGGCTGGTTCTGGGAGGCAATGATCCTGACGGTGCTCTACCTGGGCCTTGCAGTCCCGATGTCCAATCTCTATCTGCGCAAGCAGCAGTAGGCTATGACAGAAGATATCCGTCCGTACGACGATGAACAGGCCGTTGCTGCCCTTCACAGGGTGGCCGACGAGCCCGTTATAGCCCGTATTTCGGCATATCTGTTCCCAGACAGGGAACCCGGCGCACTTGCGGCTCTTCTGCGGGATATCCGCGGCGTTGACGATTTCCAGCGCAGGGTAATGTCCGCGGCCGTGGGCGCCATCCTGCAGCGCACTACGGACGGCCTGACCATTTCCGGCGAGGAGAATATGCACCTTCTGGAAAACGGCCGTTTCGTGCTGCTGGCAAATCACCGCGACATCGTGCTGGATTCCGCAATCCTCGAATACGTTCTCGAGCGCAACGGCATACGCTGCACGGAGATTGCGGCAGGCAACAACCTCATAACGCTGCCGTTCGTCCGCGACCTGATGCGTTCCAACCGTATGGTGACGGTCATCCGCGACTCGTCGTCGCACGACTGGTTCCGCGTCTCGATGGAATTTTCGCAGTATATCCGCAATCTCGTTACGTCCGAGGACGGCAATTCGCTCTGGCTGGCGCATCGCGGCGGCCGCGCCAAGAACGGCGAGGACCTGACGGAACCGGGGCTGCTGAAGATGCTGGACATAAGCGGGCAGGGGAGTTTCGAAGATAATTTCGCCGCCCTTCCGATTATGCCGGTCTGCATTTCATACGAATACGAGCCGTGCGGAATGCTGAAAGCCCGCGAAACGGTGCTCACGCGTCGCGACGGAGGTTATCATAAGGCTCCGATGGAGGATATGCAGAGCGTCGTTACGGGGATCGTCCAGCCCAAGGGCCGCGTGCATCTGGCGTTCGGCAAGCCGATCAGCCGGGAAGAGATTGCCGCCGCTGCTGCCTGCGAAAGGAATGAACGCTACCGCCATCTGGCTTCGACCATTGACAGCCACCTGCTGGACCTGTATCACGTATGGCCGACTGCCGAGGCCGCGTACTGCCTGCTGGAAGGCGTTTCAGACAACGATACCGCCGCTTTCGAGGCTTATATCGACGGTGAGGCCGCACGTGCGCCTATGGCGCTTGAGGGAGGTCCGGAGCTGAGCGAAGAGGATTTAGCAGCCATCCGCCGCGCAATGCTTGAACTTTATGCGGCTCCGATCTTACGTCGTCGTTAATTTTTTTGTTTGAAACGAAAAAATAATTACCTTTGCTTTCCCTTTGGGAGCATAGCTCAGCTGGTTCAGAGCACCTGCCTTACAAGCAGGGGGTCATTGGTTCGAATCCAATTGTTCCCACTTCACCCTTTAAATAAGTGACTTAGGTCCTATGTTTACATTTCTTCAGACTCCGGATCCAGAAGAGATAGCTCATCATATGGATTCCGTTAAGACCGCTACGCATCAGGTGGCTCAGAATATGATCGCCGATCCGAGCGGTACGCTCAAAGATTTAGGGCAGGATGCCATCCAGTTCGGTATCAAGGTTGTTGCGGCCATCCTGATTTATATTATCGGTGCGTGGCTCATCCGTCTGGTCAAGCGTTGGCTGAAACGTGTTTTCCGCCGCCGCCAGACTGAAGCGACGGCTGCTCAGTTCATCGCCAATATGGTCTCGGTCGTCCTGACCATCGTACTTATCGTCAGCGTCATCGGCGCGCTCGGCATCAACACCACCTCTATCGCGGCGCTGCTGGCGGCCGGAGGTATGGCCATCGGTATGGCGATGGGCGGTGCGGTGCAGAATTTCGCCGGCGGCGTAATGCTCGTGATCTTCAAGCCCTTCAAGGTGGGCGACCTGATCGAGGCGCAGGGCTACACCGGCGTGGTCACAGAGCTTTCCATCGTGCATACGCGCCTGCTCACGCCTGACAACCGTACCATCGTCCTGCCCAACGGCGCCCTTTCCAACGGTACCATCAACAATATGACCAACCAGCCGCTTCGCCGCGTGGACTGGAATATCAGTCTCGAATACGGCACTGACGAGGCTGCCTGCCGCGATTGCCTGA